>CAZPCR010000296.1:0-1576 GCA_964585035.1 uncultured Anaerolineaceae bacterium | reverse complement strand
TGGAAAGTTGAAGGTTGAAAGCGAGTCACTTGATGCCCTCTCGTAAGTTCGATATATCGCGCGCCATTGAAATCGTACTGCTGCTGGTCGTCTCGGGCTTGACCTACCTGCCCAACCTTCTGCAGGCGACGATCTACCGCGACGATTGGTATTATGCGATGGACCGCCTGATCGGCGGCCCGGGAATATTCCAGGCCATGTTCAGCATCGACCGGCCGGCGCGCGGTCCATTTTTCGAAGCCTATTATTTATTATTCGGAATTGCACCGCTTGCTTACCATCTCGCTTCCTTTCTCTGGCGTTTTTTGGGGGGAGTGACAGCCCTGTGGCTGTTCAACCTGCTTTGGCCGAAACAACGTAACGCGGCCCTATTCATGGCTCTAGCGTTTTTGCTTTTCCCGGGCTATATGCGCTGGATGGAGGGTTTTGAAGACCAACCCAGGATCGCCAGCCTCTTCCTGGAAGTGCTTTCGTTTGCCCTGACATTAAAGGCCATCAGCATAGTACGCACAGTTCCAAAAATTGCCGCCTGGATCGGCGCGATCATCACGGGCTGGGCCTACATTGCACTGGTCGATTTCGGGATGGGGATGGAAGTCTTCCGGCTGTTGTGTGTGTTCATATTTATCGGCCAGAACCAATCCTACCCATCTTTCATAAAGCGATGTGTAGAGTCGGTACGGGCCTGGGCTGTCGCGATATTGGTCCCGGCGGGATATCTGTTCTGGAAACTGTTCATCTTCCACAACGAGCGGCCGGCAACGGATATCAGCCGCCAGCTTGGCGTTTTTGTTGGCTCTCCCCTAACAACCGGCTTCTTCTGGATCATCCGTCTTATACAAAGCACGGCAGACGTTGCGCTGTTATCATGGGTGACCCCCACACTTCAAACCTTTTTCGGCCTACGAACGCGGGACCTCTTTATCGGTCTGTCACTGGCTTTAATTGCAATAGCGAGCATCGTTCTGGCTCATTTCTTCCTGAATAAGCAAAAAGTTGAAGATGAAGAACAGCAAGTCGATCCATCCCGCACTGGCTGGCAAATGGAAGCCGTCCTGGTCGGCTTGATCGGTGTAGTGATGGGTGTGTTACCGGTGGTCATGGCCAACCGCTATGTTGACTTTCAAAGTTATTCACATTACGCCCTGCCGGCATCGCTGGCGGCCGCGATGCTTATTGTCGGATTAATTTATTCACTGAACTCGAGAATACGGATCTATGCGATCCTGACCCTGACGGTCTTCGCCGTATTCGCCCATTTTGCGTACTCCACGCAGGTTGTCGCGGAAGAAAAAGTCACCGGCGACTTCTGGCAGCAAATGGCCTGGCGCGCTCCCAACATTCAAAAAGGGACGACCCTATTCGTTAATTATCCAGGCACCGACTATGGAGATAATAACGATGCCGTAGACGGACCCGCCAATTTCATCTATTATCCTGAACGGACGAACCAGATACCGGTCACTTACCAGCTTTACGCGCTGCCTCAAATAAGCTCCACCACGGAGGACGTGCTGCAGGGAAAGAATAGAAGCGACGGCTATCGGACTCACATTGCCACCATTAATTTCGGCCA
>CAZPCR010000295.1:0-4477 GCA_964585035.1 uncultured Anaerolineaceae bacterium | reverse complement strand
GCGGGATCGGTGACTATCACAACCTGTCCATTGGGGAAAACAACGCGGGTAACATCGAGGCCCCGCTCCACTTTCAACCCTTTATAGACTATGGTCACCGGCCAGGCAAAAGGATTCGTGCCTTCCAGGCGGACACGCGCCGACGAAAGGAAGGTAACACCCAGCGTTTGCAAAAAAAGTCCCAGCGGGGCAAGACCTGTCAGCGCGCCGCGTTCGCCAATACCACTGCCGGTCTCGGCATGGTAGCGCTCATAAAAAGCCTGGCTTTGTTTAAGACTCTGGATGACGGCATTCATGGCATGGACGGTCAGACGCGCGGCCTCATGCCTGAACCCGTAGGAGAGCAGTCCCTCGCCGATCAACTGGTTCCAGGGCAGGTGAACACTCATCGCAATGGCTTCCGCCTCAGGGTCTGGCAGGAACGGTAGCGCTGGGATCCCATAAGGCCGGTCGAAGCGCACTGCATCCAGCAGCGAATGATCCAACATGGCCTGCGCCTGCTCCTGTTCTGCAAGATGCGCCCAGAGCGGCGTAAACAAGGTGATGTCTTCGCTGGCTGAATCCACACTGCGGAGGATCACCTTATCCTTTTCTTCCAGCCCGCTAATCTTCAGGCGTGTTACCTTGCTATAAACCTTTTGACTGGTGGCTACCAGGCCACCGCTGCGCCATTGGAAAAGATGGTCGGCGATCACTTCCGATTCTTTTTTGGCTCCCGCATTGGAGCCGACGATCTCGATGACCGGCTTGTTCTGTGCAGGATCTTTGGTCTGGATCTCGATCAGCAACCGGACAGGCTGCTCGAACTCAGCTTTCTTTGGGCGCATTTCGCCGGAACCTTTATGTCGCCCAAGCAGTTTGCCGGGAAGCGACAGCCCCGTAAGCCGATCGCGGTAACAGTAAAGCGCACTGCGCGGGTTCCAAGCGGCTTCCACCGACGACCGCAGCAACGCGGCTTGCCGATTTAGCAAACCCAGCTCGGCCGCCTGTCCCAGTTTTTCGGCCATCAATATCAAAGAGGTAGCTTCCCGATAAAGAAGGGCCTCCAGCTCGGGATTGAACAAAGCCGAGACACTCACGCCCTGTGACCAGGGATGCCATACGTCCAGGAGCGGCTGATCGTCAAAGCCGGTCTGTAAGACATGATCCCATTCAGGGAGGCCCTCGCCATTGGGGTCATGGTCGGGCGAGAACCAGGTCTTGAAGAAAGCCAGAAGTTTCGGAAAAGCACCGGCCAGGAAGGAATCCTGTTCGACGTCCTGATAATATTTCCATGCCAGGCTGGCAAGCAGCGGCGCGGCGAGGAACCTGGCGCGCTGCCCGCCGAGACCAGGCCGGCCGTCAATCGAACCATCTTCTTTTTGGACACTTAAAAAGTTTTCAAGGAGGCCGAGCTTGCGCTGGGGACTGACCGGCAGAAGACCGGTAAGATACCAGGCATCAAAAGGTGACTGTCCATTCCAGGCCGGCGGATAATCGAGTCCGTCGCCCGTGCGTGAATAGCCACCATCGGGTTGGCGCGAACGTACGAAGGATGGGTGCGGCAAATGACTGCTGCCCGGATAGAACAAACTCAAAGCGGCTTTCTGGCTGAACGCCAGAGCTGCATCCCAATCCGCATCGGTTGTGTAGATATCGAGCAGGTCGCTCGCATCCACCATTTCGATTCGGGAGCGCTCGGCATCCCAGGGACGAGCGGCACTCCGTCGGGCCAGGTCAAATGAGGCTTCGGCAGAAGCCTCCGCGGCCATGCACCAGGTGAACGTGCGCGTACTGCCGGGATCGAAATCGGGTTGTACGAGGAGAGAAGGATACGGCCCGGAACCGGACTGAGGGCCGCCTGTCATAAACAGCACCGGGGCCAGGCCGCCGGTCGCACCAGCGAGAACGTTGACCATTTGTTGCTGGGTAAAAGCCAGCGACTGACCGTCCAGAGGCGTCAACGAGCCGCACAACTCAAAATCGACCTTGCGAGTCAGCGCGGTGCGGTTGACGAGGGTGACACGCCCGGCCAGCACGTGAGATTCGGGGACCCAGTATTCGGCAGTAACTTCCAGTCCCTCAAAGGGAACAAAATCGAATAGAAGAAAGTTTGTATAGAAGCGGCGCAACCGCGGCGGCTTATGGAAATCAGCCGGGTTCGTAATGGTCTTGCCCGATTCGCTAAACCTGTAAAAGAGGCGCATGCTGCGCGCCCGCAATCCATAGGTGGTACGGACGGCCAGACCGGCAGGCTCACCACCTCCAATCGATAGTTCCCAGATATGATCATTGAAGTAATCGGGGCTGCAAAAGCGAAAATCCGCAGCCAGAGTAAGAGAAAGCGGATCGCCCGCATAAAGTGACCATTCGCGCATAGGCCTATTGTACGGTTAGAAGGGTATGAGGTCAAAGGGTATAATTTATGAGACTCTCGGAAGCGACACTAATAAAGATATAGCTTTAGAATCACACCCCACTCCCAGCCCACACCCAAATCAAACTACGATTTGGAGAGGGGAGATATTGTGCGTATGAGAGCTATGAGTAAAGACAGATCGAGGAGGATCCTTAACCATGACCGGACTTTATTTCGAAGAATTCAACGTGGGGCAAAAAATAAAAACAGGGGAGCGGACAATAGCAGATAAAGATATCATGACTTTCGCGGACTTGACCGGCGACACCAACCGGATCCATACGGACGAGGAGTTCAGCAAAGCCGGGCCATTTGGCCAGCGCATCGCCCATGGGCTTTTGGGACTTTCCATTGCGTCGGGGCTGGCGTGGCAGACGGGGATCCTGGATGGGACCGTAATGGCATTCCGCGAAGTGAATGAATGGAAATTTATCAAACCGATCTTGATCGGCGATACGGTGCGCGCCGAATTGAATGTGACCGAAGCCAGGGCGCTGCCCCGTATCGGTGCAGGTTCGGTGGGTATAATGGTAGAGCTTAAGAATCAAAAGGAAGAGACCTGCATGAAGGGCATCTGGACGATGCTGGTGATGTTAAAGCCAAAATAGATCCATGTAGAAGTACCTACAGCTTTTTTAGCCAACAGATTGACCCGCACGGTGCAGCGGGAGGCCAGATCAACTTCATATCCGAATAATCATATTTAGAGTTATTAGCGAACCCACATCAGCCATGACACAAGAAGAAGCCCCCAAGAAATTCCAGCGATTGATAAATTCGGAAGGTGAGACGCAGGCTGAGCCGGCGTCCCATCCCATATCCGAACCTGTACGTCCGGCCGGGGCGATCCCCGCTGCGCCACGCCCGGCTCTCGAAAAAAATAACATGCCGGTGCCTCGCCGCGTCAGCGAAACGGACATGGGCGGGACACGCGTGACATCAGCTGCCTTCGAGACCAAAACCAACCCGCGCAATACAACTCCACCTCCGCCCCCCTACCGCAGCCAGACAAGGGGAAATAACAACAGCGGATTTAATCGCTTCAAGAACTGGGGCTGCCTGTTGCGAGGGCTGATCGTGGGAGTCTTCCTGCTAGTCATCGTCGGCCTGTGTCTCGCGTCGGCGTTGTTGTACGAATATTATTCCATCGCCAGCTCACTGCCCTCCGTGAGCGACCTGCAACAACTCAGCTCGCAGTTCGAGACCACGCGCATCCTTGACCGGAACGGCGACCTGCTCTACGAGATCATCGACCCGAATGCAGGGCGCCGCACCTACGTAACGCTCGATAAAATCTCACCGGCACTGGTGGCCGCCACGATCGCAACGGAAGACAAAGATTATTACAACCATCCCGGTTACGACGTAGGGGCCATCGTACGGGCCCTGTGGCAGAACTATGTATCGGGGGACACCGTCTCAGGCGCGTCAACCATCACGCAACAATTGACGCGTGCCATCCTGCTTACGCCCGCAGAGGCCTCCCAACGCACCTTTTTGCGAAAAGCGCGTGAGATCATCCTGGCAGCCGAGGTGACGCGGCGTTATACCAAGGACCAGATCCTGGAACTTTATCTCAACCAAATCTATTATGGCAACCTTTCCTACGGGATCGAAGCCGCAGCAGAGACCTACTTTGGCACAACCGCCGATAAATTGACCGTGGCACAGGCGGCATTCCTGGCAGGGCTGCCGCAATCGCCGGCGGTTTACGACATTTATACCAACCGCGATGCAACCCTGGCGCGCGACCAGCAAGTGCTGACCTTGATGGTCCAAGACAGCTACGACCAAAACTGCATCAAGGTGAGCAACAGCCCGCAACCGGTGTGCCTTGACCCGGCCGCGGCAGCCAACGCGGCCGTGGAAATCCGCGATTACAACTTCCCCACGCCGGACATCAACATGCGGTATCCGCACTGGGTAAACTACGTACGCTCACAACTAGAAGCCAGTTACAACGCCCAGGATATTTACAGCTCAGGTTTCACTGTCTATACGACGCTCGACCCAACACTGCAAGATTTTGCTCAAAAGCTGGTGACGACACAGGTCGCAGCCCTAGCCGCCAACAACGCC
>CAZPCR010000294.1:0-4483 GCA_964585035.1 uncultured Anaerolineaceae bacterium | reverse complement strand
GGTGGATATGGAGCCTGGCTCAAGAATGCTTACCAAAACGCCAGCGGCGTGAACTCGACCGGGCCCATCGTTTTAACCGGGAACAATACCTTCAACAACAACTATTATGACGGCCTGGATGCATTCAGCAACAGCGCCATCACCATCAACAGCTTAAAGGCCGATGCGAACGGCACGTCGAACACTAACCTTGGCGATGATAATCGCGGTAGTGTAGGCGCCTGGCTTGAAAATGATAATGTCGGCGCGGCCGCGGTAACCATGACAGGTACGAATGAGTTCAATGGGAACTATGCGGCTTATTGGAATGGAACTTCTTATGATCCATCTGCCGGATTGGTTATCTTGAGCCGAGGCGCCATAACGGCCAACAATCTTACAGCGAACAATAATGCTGCAGGGTCAGGCGCCATCCTGAATAACTGTGCGGAGACCGGCCCTGGAACAGGAACATGCACCTGGACCACCGCTCCGAACATAACGGTCACAGGCCTCAATGCTTTTAATGGTAACCACGTAACCGGCCTGGAGATCTACTCCAGGGGCACTGTAACGACCAATAACGTAACTGCCGCCAACAACGCCACTGGCTGGGGTGAGTATATCGAGAATTACTATGTCGGAGCGGTCGGCGGCATTGCGGTTAACGGGACCAACACTTTCACCGGCAACTGGTGGGATGGACTTGCGGTCTTCTCGCATGGCGCCATTACCGTAAACAATGTCACCTCCATCGGAAATGCCCTATCCGGTGATAGCGACTCCTATGGCATAGATGCGGAAAACAACTATGCCGGAACGCCTCAGCCATTTACCATGACCGGTACAAACAATCTCAGCAATAACCTGGGTGGTGGCAGTCTGTACGTCATTTCCAAAGGCGCCATCACGATAAACAACCTGACGGCCAACGGCAATACCCATGGGTCTGGTGCGATCATCAACAACACGCCAAGCACGGTAGCCACCCCTCAGGCAGTGACCTTCACCGGCCTCAACCAGTTCAGCAGCAACTACTACGACGGATTGAAGATATCCACTTATGGTGTGGTCTCACTCGCCGGAATTACTGCCAACGGCAATGGTATGCTCGCTTCTGGAAACATATACGGCTACGGCGTCTATGTCGATAACCGAGGCAACCTCACTTTGCTGCCCGATGTGAACGCCACCGGCATCAACCAATTCAGCAACAACTGGCTGGACGGGATTGATATCTTCACCAACGGCAATATTTCGCTTGCGAGCGTCACCGCCCTGAACAACGGGCTGACGCTCGCCGACTCCCATTTTGGCTTTGGGGCCTATCTGGAAAACTGCAACCTGTCCAGTGGGCACTGCACCAACCTCACTGCCAAAGTTGTCACATTGAGCGGAGTAAATAACCTCTCCAATAACTACAATACCGGTCTGTACGTGAGTTCCAAAGGCGCCATCACCGTCAATGACGTGACCGCCAATTACAATGGCGGGTACGGTGCCAATCTGAACAACAAAAACACCGGATTTGTTCAGCCCGTCACCGTCAACGGCGGCCTGTTCTACGGCAACTCCTTGAACAACGGCACGGTAAATGGCCAGTTGGCATACGGCTTGAACATCCAAAGCAACGGCGTGGCCAAGTACGTCAGCGGCCCAATGTGGTGCCCTGTAGGGGCCACACCCGGTGCGGCAAGCTGTTCACACAAGTTCTATCCCAACCTGGAGGCCCTGGCGGCCGACGCCGGCAGCGGTTTTATTCCGAACGTGGCCGGCGTGATCTGGATCCAGAATTCAACCTTCGGGTCGACCGGCGCCATACTCTTTGACGGCACCGGAGGCTGGTCTCTGTGGTCAGGGTATGCTCTGACCTTGCAGGGCGGCTGGAGCGGCCTGGGCACCACCGTCACAACCGGCACACCCTCAGTAATACAGGATCCTTTGAGCATCACCGGCTGGACAGCCGACATTACCCTCAACGACATCGTGATCACAGGTGTGACCGGCACGGGCAGCACCGCACTGACTTTAACCACCACCAAGAACATCAAACTGACACGCGTCAACATTCATGATAATGCCGAGGCAGGCGCCGACCTTGAAAATGGTTATACCGGCGGCACAGGCGCAGTGACCCTCACCACGGATGGATTTTCGTACAACGTTAACGGAAGGGGGTTATATGTCTATTCGAAGGGGATGATCACGCTCAGTGACATCGACGCCATCGGTAATGGCAACGACGGAGCCTTTCTCAATAATACGCTCGGAACCCTCGGCGTGACCATGACTGGCACAAACGTTTTCTCCGAGAATGCCGATGACGGCCTGAAGGTGTACACCAACGGCGCCATCAGCGCCAGTAACCTGATTGCCGATGAAAACCTCGGCCGCGGCGCATGGCTGGATAACTGCAAGGCTTATCTTGATCTGGTAAATGATGACTGCACGACTGTCACAGTGCTGCCGGTCACACTGACGGGGAGCAGCGAGTTCAAGTTCAACGATGGAGGCCTGCGGATCGTATCCAACGGCGCGATCACCACCAACAATATCACGGCCTCCAATAATTTCCCGAATTCGGGGGTATGGATCACGAACGATCTGACCAGCGCCGGGTCCATCGTGACCATGAATGGGGCAAATGTCTTCAACGATAACGGCGACAGCGGGATCGTTGTCAACAGCAGAGGCATCATAACGTTTTACAACGTTACTGCTAATGGCAACGGCAGCAACCATATACATGGTTGCGGGGCCGAATTGTATAACAATTACAGTACCCTCCCCAAAGCGGTCAACTTGAACGTCAGCGGCAGCAACCCCGATACTGCCTTCTTCAACAATTACAGCGGCGGCCTGGTGATTGACAGCCTGGGCGCCATCACGCTCACCGGCGTAGACGCGGAAAACAATCTCCATGGGGACGGTGCCTACCTGGATAATAACTACCCCAACGCGGTCGGCGGCATCATCTTCAGCGGTTCGGGCGGTGTGTTCAATAATAACGGCGGCTACGGCCTGGAGGTCTACTCAAAGGGCGCAATCACCGCCACCAGCCTGTGGGGCTTGGGCAACGGCTCGAGCGGTGTAATGCTAAATAACACCTTTGGCACAGGCGGTGTGACGCTGGGCACGACGGCAAGCAACGCTTATATTTCTTTCGGGAACAACGGCGGCGACGGTCTGGATATCTATTCCAAAGGCGTGATTACATTGTACAACCTCAATACTGATAACAACGGAGGTAACGGCGCCAAGTTCGACAATACGACCAGCGGTTCCGCCTCACCACAGAATGTGATCCTGAATGGTTATGGCAATATAAATAACAACGGAGATTCTGGCTTGGTGATCTTGAGCTACGGCCTGATCACTGTCAACAACCTGAACTCCAATAACAACGGCCAGAACAACTTCAAACAGGGCAACCCATCGTTGATCGATCCCACTTCCGGCTGGGGCGTCTATCTGGATAACTGCAGCTTCGTATGGGGCTCGAATTCATGCACCAGCCTGGCGGCGCCAAAAGGCATCACATTGAACGGGACTAACACCTTCAACGGTAACTTCCAGGACGGCCTGTGGGTCACCTCGCTGGGACCGATCGTCTCAATGCAGTTGCATGCGGACAGCAACGGCGGCGATGGTGCCTACCTGGATAATCAATGGGCGAGAGGCGCGGGCGGCATCAGCGTAACCTCATACACATCCATCGATTGGAACCGCTTTACGAACAACGGCGACGGTTACTCCAACGGATGGACCAATGGAGATGGACTTGAGATCAATAGCAATGGCGCCATCACGCTCAATAACATTTGGGCCAGGGACAACGGCTCCACCGGCGCGTCCGTGGATAATGGAGATCATTTCGGATCATACGCAGCCGCAACCCCCCAGAACGTAACGATCACCGGACAGAACTGGTTCACAAACAATGGCCAGGATGGTCTGGACGTGATCGCTGACGGGAACATCTCCATCAGCAACGTGCTAGCTTATCAAAACCAGGGAACCGATGGTACATGGCTGGATAACTGCCTGTGGGATT
This sequence comes from uncultured Anaerolineaceae bacterium, assembly GCA_964585035.1. Lineage (GTDB taxonomy): Bacteria > Chloroflexota > Anaerolineae > Anaerolineales > Villigracilaceae > Fen-1038. The sequence goes on along the minus strand of CAZPCR010000294.1, from coordinate 450 downwards.
CTGGAGCAGGTGCGTGCGCAGGTCACGGCGGCATCACACTGACCGGCGTGAACAGCTTCAACAATAACTCCAAAGGTACCGGTCTGGATGTGGACTCGCACGGTAACATCATCTTGAATAATGTCACTGCCGACAACAACGGTGCCGAAGGTGTGTTCGGCGGCGCGGATGGGACGATCCTCGTCTCCTGCGGCAGCATGAACAACAATAAGTCGTATGGATGGGAGTTCCAGTCCTGGCTGACCGTTACCCTTAAAAGCGTATTTGCCTACGGTAACAAGGGCGGCGGTTCCGGGAACACTCTCCTGAACAACGGCACACTTGTGGTCTCCCGTACCTGTCCGTAGCAGCAGGATGCAAACCATATAGAGCAAGCACCCGGTTAGTTTCGGGGTTACAAACAGAGGGACGGCCGCGCGGCCGTCCCTCATTCGTTATCCATTTCAAGCC
>CAZPCR010000293.1:0-4490 GCA_964585035.1 uncultured Anaerolineaceae bacterium | reverse complement strand
ATTTAATTTGTTTATTGTGTAGATAAACTAACAGATTAACATTATACTCATTTTTTTGTTAAATACAATACCTATTATTAATTCTCAACTCATTTTTAGACAATTTATGACTGATTTCTCGGGCAAAAACTAAATACCGGACTTCGAGGGATTATGCACAAGTCGTTAAATTTAAATTATCGAATTTGGAATAATCAATAAATATAATTACAGCGTTTTTATAAGACCTATCTTTCACCATTGCAAATTCCATATCCAGTCGTGAGTCAATCTGGAAGATACAACCAAATGAGGAATGTGTAATTTTTTACAAAGTTCACCACGTACCCCAACTTACACTTTACCTTAAATCCATTGTTGGTGAACCGATCCCAACACCGGAAAACTATACCTTTTTATCTACGGATCAATCAATTATCGTAATACGAGAATTGTAATTAAGAGTCATCAACCAAGCGGCCCCTAAACGCGAACTCGCTTGAATAATAAAAAATATTAATTTACCTTGACGGGACAAACAAAAACACGCTGCTTTACTGGCATGATCTTTGTCCCTATTAAATTAAATGTCCCTCGCAGGCGGATATCATTCGACGAACTACCAAGCATAACTTCGATCTTGCCAGGTTCAAGGATAAGATTTAGATCAACGTCATAGAATGCAAGTTGGTCTACAGGTAGAGTAAAAGTCACCTTACGCAATTCGCCGGGCTGGAGAAACAAACGCACGTACCCCTTGAGTTCTTTCACGGGCCGTGGCATGGTAGCAATCTCATCACGAATATAAAACTGGGCTACTTCATCTCCTGCTACGGAACCGCAATTCGTAAGTGTGAAGGACACATCCACATTCTCACCACGCGTAGCCTGTTCGCGATTAATGGAAAGGTGAGAATACTCAAACTTTGTATAGCTCAGGCCATGCCCAAAAGGATAGAGTGGGGTCACCTTTTCCGTAACATAATCTCCATACCAGTGTGAGTTCATACCGGACGGTTTATAGTTGTAATAACTGGGTAACTGTCCGACATGACGGGGAAATGTTACAGGTAATTTTCCGCCAGGGTTAACATTACCGAATAAAATATCGGCAATTGCCGCTCCGCCTTCTTCACCCGGGAGCCATGCTTCAACGATCGAATTTACTTGCTCGTCGAGCCATGGAATGGCAAGTGGACGTCCATTTATCAGTACTATTACGATTGGTTTACCAGTCGAAATAATTGCCCGGGCAAGTTCTTCCTGCAAGCCGGGTAAATGCAGGTCTACACTATCGCGTGTTTCACCTGTAGAACAAGACGGGTCAAGTCCTGAGCGGTCGCCCAATACGAGCACAACTGCATCTGCATGCTCAGCCGCCTTGATCGCATCGTTGAATCCTTCACGACTGTCATCCAGATTGCCACACCCCCTGGCATAAAGTATCTTCGTGGCAGGAGATACAACACTCCGAATTCCATCCAATACGGTTACAACTTTAACAGACTGGCCTGCGATTTTTGTAGGATCGTATTCTGAGAAGGAAGAATTTTCCGCAGGTAAAATTTGCATCCGGTCCAGGACTGCAGCGTAAGTATAGTCTCCGAACTGATTCCGTCCTTCATCGGCATTCGGCCCAATAACCGCTAGTGACCCGATCGTCTTCTTCAGTGGAAGTAGGCCGTCATTTTTAAGGAGGACTATGCTTTTCCGGGCAAGTTCAAGGGCGAGAATGCGCTGTTCAGCAGTTTCAAAAACCTCATAAACATGGTTTTCGTCAACATAAGGTTTGTCAAACATACCGATCTCGAATTTCTTTTGCAAATGACGGCTCACTGAAGTATCAACCTGTTCAAGGCTGACATCCCCCGCTTCAAGCGCGATCTTGAGTGGTTCAAAATAACAATCTGTTACTGGCAATTCGACATCAATCCCCGCATTGAGCGCCATCGCTGCAGCCGCAGATTTATCGACAGCAACTTTATGGTAATCATGGATCATTGTGATAGCCAGGTAATCTGAAACGACCAGCCCATCAAAACCCAGGCCGCCGCGCAAAAGGTCCGTAAGGATGCGGCGCGAAGTAGCAACCACTTCCCCATCTAATTCAGGGTAAGCGTTCATCATGGACACCAAACCCGCGTCTCGAATCGCAGCCTGGAATGGCGCCAGGAATACTTCCCAGAGTTCATGCTGCCCTATATGCACAGGGGCGCAATTAAGTCCGCCCTCAGAAAGACTATGCCCAACAAAGTGCTTGCCGGTCGCCAGAATTCCATCTGATAGACTCTCACCTTGCAAACCACGGATATATGCCATCCCAAAATGGCTGACGAGAGTTGGATCTTCACCAAATGTCTCTTCCACACGACCCCAACGGGGATCCCGAGATACGTCCAAAACCGGAGCGAGACCCTGATGTGCGCCGATGGCCCGCAATTGTTTACGGATTGTAGTTGTCATTTTTTGAGCAAGTTCAGGCTGGAAAGTACTGGCGAGGCCTATCATCTGCGGATACACTGTTCCACCCAGAATCATAGCGCCCGAACAGCATTCCTCATGAAGCATGGCGGGAATCCCAAGGCGGGTTTCATTCACCAGGAAACGCTGAATGGAATTGGCAATCTTAGCTGATGAAAGCGGGTCGTAGGTTGACGCACCGCCAATACGGCTGATTTGTCCGATACCCACTCCCAGCTTTGCTTGCACTTTCTGTGGATCAAGTTCGCCTTTGGTTTGTAAATCGAATATCCAATATGAGCCAAGCTGGGCGAGCTTCTCATCGAGGTTCATTTGTCCAAGCAAATCAGAAACGCGCTTTGTAATAGACCTTGTTGAAGTAGTCATTGTCATGGCATTTATAGTTCCTGCAGGGCAAATCGCCCGGTTTATCATAATTTTCTATCACTTGCCCAAATGCAAATCAATAGCTAGTTGACCAAGATGTTCATCTTACTTAATCGATTGGAGGAATAAAATCGAACGCGGCCTCCGCTAAAAAGTGAATCTTCTGATTCAAAACAGATTATTACCCTTTAAGCGCGCCGGCCGTCAAACCGGCTACGATTTGTCGTTCGGCAAACAGGTAAAAAATGATCGCAGGTATCGCGGACAGGGTAACAAAGGCTGCCACCAGCGATACATCTGAGCTGTATTGCCCTTGGTATTGCATGGTTCCGAGCGGTAAGGTCCAGAGTTTATCCGAATCAAGGATCACGAGCGGTGTGAGTAGATCGTTCCAACTAACGATCATGGTCAAAGCGCCCACCGCCGAAAGGGCTGGGCGTGCCAGCGGGATAAGAATGCGCCAAAAAAAGCCGAACGAAGAACAACCATCGATCGAGGCGGCATCTTGAAGTTCCCGGGGAACCGACAGAAAGAACCCTCGCAAGATAAGAATGTTCCCGGATACTCCGAATGCGGTTTGCACCAGGATGACGGCGAGAATGGTATTGCTTATATGGATATCGCGGATCACGAGGTATACCGGCATGATGGCAACGGTGATCGGGAACATGAGGCCCAGGGTAAGAAAGTTAAATGCCAGTTCTTTCCCTCTGAATTGCATCCTCGAAAATACAAAGGCCGCCAAGCTGCAGGTGACCAACACACCCGCTGTTGCCGACACCATAACGACGAGACTGTTGCGCATCAAAATCCAGAATGAAGATTGCAGCAATATCTGGCCATAATTTTCCCATTGTGGAGGATTGGGGATGGTGTAAGGACTTGCATACATCTCACCGGTCGTCTTAAGGCTGCCAAAGATCAGTACCACAATGGGCACTATGATGATCACAGTGATAATTGAAAGGATGAGGTATTGGAAAAACCTGGAAAGGTTTTTTCTCTTGGCGCTACTTCGATGGTATTGAGCGGTTTCCATGATCGGTTCCTTTTACATTCCGCCCAGATAGTCTGGTTGGCGAGCAAGCCTTAGGAATGCTATCGAAAATGCCAGGCAGATCAGCAGCATCACAAGGGCTACCGCGGAGCCATAGCCTAGTTGGAAACGCACAAAGCCAAAGCGATACATATACGTGGCCATGACTTCACTGGCATTGACCGGCCCGCCCTTGGTCATGATCCAGATCAGGTTGAACTGTGTCAGCGACCCCAAAACGGACAGGTAGATGGTGGTACGAATAGTGCCGCTCAACAGCGGGATGGTAATATTTCTAATCATTTGCCATGTATTGGCGCCATCGATAAGGGCAGCTTCCTCGATCTCCCGCGGGATACTTTGAAGACCGGCCATATACAGCAGCATATGTAAGCCAAAATATTTCCAGGTTAGCACGACAAAGACGCATGCCATCACCTGGTTGGGATCGCTTAGAAAGGTTTGAGGTTGAACACCCGGGATAAGGACAAGGAGCGCATTAATTAAGCCTTGACTCGGATCTGGGCTGAAAAGACCCATCCAAATAATGGCCGTAATGACTTCGGAAAGGACGTTAGGCATGAAAAAGATTGTGCGAAAAAAAGCCCGGCCAGGCAGGTCACGACTC
>CAZPCR010000292.1:1481-4508 GCA_964585035.1 uncultured Anaerolineaceae bacterium | reverse complement strand
AAAAGCCGGAAGGCCTTCTTGAGATTGGAGCCGCTGAAGGAGGAAAAAAGCACCCTGTCTTCAAGCCCATATTTCACCACTAGTGCACAAACTTTTTCAACAAGTTGATCACGCAGTGTGGTGTAATTTTTAAATTCAATATTTATGAATGTTTTCTTTCCTATGGCTTCGAAAACTTCTTCGAGCAGTGGGATTTTTTCACCCCGAAACTTATCAGAGAAAAACACCCCTGCATCCAGATCGCGCAGCTCCGCCAGAGTTTTATGGGAAAGACGGCCCGAGCCATTTGTAGTCCGGTCAAGTGTTGGGTCGTGAAAAACAACTACGTAGCCATCCGCGCTGAGTTTTACATCGAGTTCGATCGCGTCGGCACCCTGGAGAACCGCAAGGTTGAAAGATGAGAGTGTGTTTTCGGGTGAATGGGCTGAAGCGCCTCGATGTGCAAAGATGACTGGGCGTTGAAGTTCGAGTAGCATGGGCTCATTATACAATACACGTCAAATAATACGCATTAAGCGTCCTGTACTGCGAATTTAAACCGGCCGGTTTATTAAATAAGAATGGATGACTATATATCGACGAAGTACGCCAGGGCCGCGCGATCGATCATTTCACGCGACATGACCGGTGGGACGGAAAGGTAGGCCGAAATGTCGAGGATCTGATCGCATAAGTCGCGCGGATGGGAAGCACGCAGTTTGCGGTTGCGTTTTATATACCATTCCTGCAGAAGATAAGCCAGGCCTTGGTCGTTATATTCGACTTTTTTATCAGCTGCGACACGGCGAAAAATTTCCCGGTAATCTTCGTAGCTTGGGTCACCGATCTCAACTTTATGACGCAGGCGTCGCAGGAAGGCTTCATCCACTAAGTCTTTCGGAGGGAGGTTGGTCGAGAAAACAATTAACACGTCGAAAGGCACTTCGACCTTTCGCCCGGTGTGAAGGCGCAGGAAATCAACACGGTTTTCCAGCGGTACGATCCAGCGGTTCAACAGGTCGCGCGGCCGCACTTGCTGCCGCCCAAAATCGTCGATCAACAGGATCCCGCCGTTGGCCTTGATCTGGAACGGAGCCTCATAGAATTTATGGGTATCGTCAAAGACAAGATCCAGGCCTTCCAGGGTCAATTCACCACCCACTACAATGAACGGGCGACGGATCTTTATCCAACGCGGATCCCGGCGCGTATTGGACCGCAGGCCGCCGGTGCTTTGTCCGTTTGGCTCGGTATCTGACGCCGTCTTGTGGCTGACTGCATCGTATACCTTGATCACCTGCCCTTCCAGATACAGGGCATAAGGGATGTACATGGTTTGGCTCAAAACCAGGTTGCCAAAAGCACGCGCGATGCTTGTCTTTCCATTCCCTGGCGGACCGTAGAGGAATATGGACGTACCTGAGTTAAGCGCCGGGCCAAGCCGCTGGAATGCATTTTCAGAAATCACCATCTGCGAAAGGATTTGCCGCATCGTGCGCGAAGTGACGGTCAGGTGTCCGCTTTTCTGGCGGCGTATGGCTTCGTTGTAGACTTCAAACGGTACCGGCGCCGGTCCGGCATACTGGCTTCTGTCGAGGGCCTCCCGAGCGCGCAAGTTGCCCGCCCCTGTAATTCCGTAGGTATAGGCGCCTTCCCCCAGACCGCCCTGTGAAGACTTAACCTCGATCAGTTTTTCCTGTTTGAGAACAGTTAACAACTGATCGGTCACCCCTGCAAAAGGCAGGGCAATCTCCTCGGCGATCTTAAAACCTGTTATATAACCGCGCGAATACAGCACTTTAAGCGCCAGGTCTTGCAGCCATAGCGCAGAAAGTCCGGTATCTTCAACACTGTTGATTTGCGGCGGTGAAAATGAAACATTGGATGAAGTCGAATTTGCGAGAGGTTGAGTCATACCACCTGACCTGCCAAGAAGAGAAATTCAAAAAATAACTTCAAAAAAGGTTATTGCTCTCAGAATTATAGCACCGCAGGCTGTCACGCTTACCTGACAAACTCATTTCGATTGGGTGGCCTTCGATCTCCATTTTTATATGTGCAGGCGTTCTTCACGAAGCATGGCAGGCCGAAAGCCGAAGATGCCGAGTGTGTTTTTCGGCGCGAAGATGCTGAGTGTACTATTCGGCGCGCACATGGCGAGCGCTTTTCTCACGAGGAAAGTATAAGTAAATGCCCTTTTCGTTTATAATCTCGACACTATGAAGCTATCTGTTGTCATACCAGTTTTCAATGAAGTGGATAATATCGAAACCATCTTGAAGCGTGTAAAAGCGACAAAACTGGCCTCAGAAATCCTTGTTGTGGATGACGGCTCCCAGGACGGTACTCGGGATATTCTCAAGAAGTTGGACGGTAGAAACGGGGTTCACGTCATCCTGCACGAGAAGAATCAAGGCAAGGGGGCAGCGGTTTGCACCGGGATTCAGGCTGCCAAAGGGGATGTGATACTGATCCAGGACGCCGATCTTGAATACAGCCCCAGCGACTATCCGGCGCTCCTGCAGCCGATCATTGATGGCATTGCCGATGTAGTATACGGTTCACGCTTTCTAGGCGGCCCGCGCCGGGCCGTCATGTTCTGGCATATGATCGCCAACCAAATGTTGACGTTCATGACCAATATTTTATACGATACGATCTTAAGTGATATGGAAACGGGTTATAAAGTCTTTAGCCGCAAAGTCATCGAAGGCATGACTTTGCGGGCCCGCCGGTTCGATTTCGAGCCTGAATTCACCGCCAAAGTACTCAAACGCCGTTATCACATTTACGAAATCCCGATCACTTTTAATCCTCGCGATTATTCGGAGGGCAAAAAGATAAAATTTCATGACGCCTTTGAAGCCGTCTGGACGTTAATAAAGTACAGATTTACTGATTAAATAAATGAGGGTATTTACCACCCTCGCATGTTATATCTAAATAACGAAGTGGGGCAGGGCGTTCGCCCGGCCCCCCGTGGTTTTTTATTATTTTTTTTATTATGTTTTTTTTTATCCGGCACACACGATTTAGGGTGGTGATTAA
>CAZPCR010000292.1:0-1471 GCA_964585035.1 uncultured Anaerolineaceae bacterium | reverse complement strand
ATTGTGTTTTTTACCCCCCCTCTCTTTTTATTTCTAATTAACTTGGGGGGGCGGGGGTTACGCCCTGCCCCACTTCGTTATTTAGAATTTAGGATATTCTCTTTTTATTTCGCCGTCACTCGCTATTACGGTTGGACATTCACCGTGTAATCGAGCACGTAATCGCCTGCCGCGTAATCGGCCGTGCCGTCGTTTATCTTAGTAGCAAACGTAGCTGTTGTTGTAATATGATGCGAACCCGCCGGCCAATTGCTAAGCGCGGTATAAGTTGTTTGGCATTGCTGCCCATTGGACGGTGTGTTATCAACTTGCATATTAGATACAGGCACATCCTTGCCATCCAACGTGAACTTCAACTTGATGCTCTTCAAGTCGGTGTTTAATATATCCTGGGTTGTTGCGCACCAGCCATAACCCCAGATGACCTGGTCGGTGGGTGTCAAAGAGACAGTATATGTCAATGTTCCCGGCTTTGAAAAATCAGAAGCCTGGTATTGCTCGTTGGCTTTTTGCTCTAAATAAGGTACGTTTGAAGAAAGGGCAGTGGAAGCATCGCTCTTGGATGCCATTGTAGGTGCGCCTGTAGCGGGTGCAAGTGGGCCTGACGGGGTCGGGCTCGGTGAGCTTGATGAGCCGGACGAGTTTGATTGGCCGCTGAATGCCGCCTCGGCAGCTTGCAATATCACGTCTTCGCCGTTTGCTTCCTTTTGCAGTGTATCCGCCGTAACCGGGACCTTGATTGTAGGTACAATGCCCTTACCTTCGATGTGCACGTTGCCCTGCGCATCGACGTCCCGTCCAATGGTTAACTGGACCTGCGTGCTTTCCGGCATCAAGAAATCTTCTACGCTTCCGCCGGCTCCGTCCGAGGGATACTCGCCGACAATAGCAGCACGTTTATTGATCGTCATATCGTAAGAGAAAAATTCACACGCGCTGGCGCAGCCCGGACCGACAATGACCTCGACCGGCCCGTTGTATTGCAAATCGGCAGGCGGTGGGATCATGATCTGCTCGTCTCCCGGGTCCATGTACCATGTGCCGCTGCCCTTGTTGTAATAAGCGGCATTACCGACCACTGTTTCCTTATTGAAGAAATAGGCAGCCATCTGGTCGGCCAGCCAGCCGCTGCCGCCGCCGTTGTGACGCATATCGATGATGACACCCGGGATCTTGTTATCATTGAAGTACTTTATCGCCCGTTCCCAGACCTGGATCGACAGGACATCGTTATCTAAAAAGCTGCTGATCTTGATATATCCATATCCGTTTGGCAGGATTGAAAAATCGACGGGCAATGAAGTAGCCGGTTGGCCCGCTTCAAAGGAAGCTTGACTGAAGCTATCAGTCTCGTTGACCACGGCTAAACTGGCGGTCTGCTCGGTCCCTCCGGGGTTTTGGAACTGTACTGCTACCTGGCCTTTATCGAGTTTAAAGCGGGTCGCATAACGTAACTGTTGCAAGCGCTTGA
>CAZPCR010000291.1:0-4511 GCA_964585035.1 uncultured Anaerolineaceae bacterium | reverse complement strand
AGATCAAGTTCGGAGTGACCCCCTGAGACCAGTAATACCAATAACGGAAATTGCGGCTCAACCGGGGCAGCTTCGCCGGCATTGTATACCCATGCTGAGTACAGATGTCCCTCGAGGTGGTTGATCCCCACCAGGGGCAAGCCTGTTCCTAACGCCAACCCTTTGGCGGCATTAACGCCAACGATCAGGGAGCCTGCCAACCCGGGACCGCCTGTGACGGCAATGGCGTCCACGTCTTTAAGGGTCATATGTGCTTTCGTGAGTGTTTCCTCAACGACCGGTACGATTGAAAGCACGTGCTGGCGCGAGGCAACCTCCGGAAAAACACCCCCATAACGTGAATGAATATCCATTTGCGAGGCGACAACGGAGCCTAGCAGTGTGCGCCCATTTTCCAGCACGGCGGAAGCGGTTTCGTCGCAGGATGTTTCGATCGAGAGGATTCGAGCTGAAGGTAAGTTGGTCATTCCATTAATCCAGTAATTTACTTTTTCTTCCATTTTTTCATAGGCAGGACAAAATCATACGGATATTCTGCCAGCACTTCTATTTTCCCATCCGGGCGGACCCAATAAGAATCTTCGATCCGTACACCTATCACCTTTTCAGGATAATATAATCCCGGCTCGATCGTAAATATGACACCGTGACGTAAGAGGTTGGCATCCGGCGAAGTATGCCTGCTCCAGGGGCGCTCGTGAACATTCAGACCCAGACCGTGCCCGAGCGAATGGACATACCCATCATCCAAAACACCCTCTGTGTGCATGGGTGTATTGTGTCCGTTACGATGAAATTCATTACAAACCATCTTCTGGTATTCCTTGAATTCGGCATTTAAGTCCAGGTTATCGATCACTTTATTATAAACACCATTAACTTCGTCAAAAAGCTTTTGCGCTTCTGGTGTGGCATAGCCGAGACTCCAGGTGCGCGTGAAATCATAGAAATATCCTCCACCTGATTCGGCAGGAAAAATATCAAAAACGATGGTCTGCCCCAACCGCATCCGGTCATCTGGCGTACCTATTGAATGCGGGATACCCGCGTCGCGCCCGATGGCAAAGATCGTCCCTTCCACATCTACTGCTCCACGCTCCGCAAGCCATAACAATATCTTACTTTTCACATCGGCTACGGTCAGCGGAGATCCATCATCTTTCAACAAAACTTCGTCATCTCCCACTTCACATTGGGTTAGAAAAGAGGCTGTCATACCGACGATTTCGGTCGTGATTTTTCCCATCTTGCGGATGCGAGCTACTTCGCTTTCGTCTTTGGTCTCCATGGCTCGCAAAAAAATAGAATTTTCAGGAGGTTCACCGATCAGTTCAATCTCAGGGTATGTGTTTCGGATCGCTTGAGCCAGACTCAATACTTCGCCTATGTCCAACGTGCCGTATAACCCAACGCGACCTTTCGTGATATTTTGTTCCTCAAAAATATATTCCGGTTGTTTGATCAGAACTTCAGACGCCCCTGTGCGTAATGGAATAACCTTTAATCCACTCCTGGCAGCTTCGGCTCTTTCCATTGCATTGCAATAAAGGACCGCATCCTGGCCGGGTTTCTTCACAAGCGCCGCGTTGCTAACGTGTCCGCCGCCGGTAAAATAATACATGGGTGGGTTATGGTCTGCATTTCCGAGCACGAGAATTGCATCTAATTTCGCTTCTTTCATGAGACCGTCTAGGTCAGATTTCATTTCAACTCCGGTAGAAGGCGATGCAGAATGGATAAAAGGTAGTCGTCTTGTTCTAATAATATTGTTCGAGGATCAAAAAGGATTTTGTTTTTCTCAGTCCGGGCAACAATGGGAGGCTCTTGCTCACGCAACAATTTCAGGAATTTATCCGGACTCTTCACATTTAATTCGAGGACATACGATGGGAGGGATTCACCTGGTAAACTGCCTCCACCCACCGTGGCTTTGCTTTCCATAACGGCGCCTGCTCCCAACACACGTGCCCATTTCTCTGCTCGATCTTTAATCTCATCCAGCGGCATCGAGATCATTTTCCAAACAGGAATTTCGCGGACAGCTTCATCTTTGAGATAATGCAGCAATGTGGCGGCGATCCCAGCCAGGCAGGTTTTATCGGCACGGACCGCCCGCGCCAAAGGATGTTTTTTGATCCTGGCAATCAATTCTGCCCTGCCGAGTATGATACCAGCCTGCGGCCCTCCCAGCAATTTATCTCCCGAGAAGCAGATGACATCCACTCCTGCCGCCAGGGTTTCTTGTACGGTCGGTTCGTGAGCCAGGTTATATTCATCCGTTTTTAACAACGCCCCCGAACCGAGATCGTATGCGACGATCACGCCTGTTTTATGAGCTAAATCCACAATGTCTTTCAGGTTAGGTTCTTCGGTAAAGCCAATCATTTTAAAATTCGAGCGGTGAGCGATCATCACCAACCCCGCACCGGCCAATTCCTCTTCATAATCGGATAAACGGACCTTATTGGTTGTCCCAATTTCGACGAGTTTCGCGCCGGAGAGCTTCATCACATCCGGCATACGGAATCCGCCGCCAATTTCAACAAGCTGAGAGCGGGCAATGATTACGCGCTTCCTGGCAGACAGCGCTGAAAGTATCAACATTACTGCCGATGCATTATTATTAACCACGACCGCAGCCTCGGCAAGAGTCAATCTTTTCAAATTTGTTTCGGCATGGACAAGCCGGGAACCGCGCTTGCCTGTACTGAGATCAAATTCAAGGTTGGAATAACCAAGTGAAGTTTCGACCATTGCTGCGACAGTTGCTTTCGATAAAGGAGCACGCCCAAGGTTGGTGTGCAAGATCACCCCTGTAGCATTAATGACCGGCCGAAGTGTCGCCGTTACCCATGAAGATAACAAAGTTTGGGTTCGAGAAATGATCAATTCATTGTCCGGTACGATCGAATCAGGGTCGAATTTTATAGCGGCCCGGAATTCTTCAACCGTGTTCCGCAAAGCCTGCACGGTTAACGGTCGCCCATAAACAGAAACCAGGTCTCGCGCCTGCGGAGTCTGTAAAAGTTGTTCAATGGAGGGGACTGTCTGAAGGTTGATCATCTATGTCGATATTGGAGAAGTCGGGTTCAAGCGACGGGGGTTTCCAATGGGCCCGTTCCCGCAATCGAATAAAATATTCGAGTGCGATCAATCCTCCAGCCAGGCCCATCCATATCCATAAAGTGACTAGGTGCCCAAGCTGCAACCAGGCAAGTGTGGCCCCAAAAACACCGATCCACAAGGCTTGACGTACAATCACCTGCGGCTCGGCCGACGGATCGGATGCAAAACGTCGATTTAATAGATACATAATGGGAAGAGACGTACCCACGAGTGCAATAAACCACAGGGCAAAGAAACCCCAGCGCGCCCAGACCAACGGTGGCTCATTTAATACAAAGATCATCACCGCCAGGCCGCCCCAACCGATAAACATCAAGAACAAAGCAGAAGAAAGGTACTGGCGGAACGAAGGTGCAAGGTTCATCTAATGAATTATACTCGTTGTAATATTAATCGCTACTTTGAAATAAAAATAACAGGAATGATAATAACTATTTCAATATCAGCTCCTTTCAAATCTCTCTGGATTGAATAGGATATTTCCAATGCCGTATAAAAAATTATTGATTACAGGCTGCTACGGCCTGATAGGTACCATTCTATGGGAACACCTGGCCGATTCATTTGAATTGTATGGCCTGGACATCCATTCAAGGGAACCTAAAGACAACATCTTCCAGGCGGATATAACCAAACCCGAGCAGATCAATAATACTTTAGGTCGGATTCCGTCGTTGACCTATATTGTTCATTTGGCAGGCGACCCACGCGTGGACGCAGACTGGGATTCGGTCTATTCGAATAATATCGGCGGAACGAAAAATATCTACGAGGCGGCCACGCTCCATGGTATAAAACGCGTTGTGTTTGCAAGTTCCAACCATACAACGGGAGCCTACGAAGGCTTGCCCCCAAGTTTGCACACAAAAAATAACACAAACTTGATTACGATCAATGACCCCATCCGACCGGATGGATTCTATGGTATCTCCAAGGTCACAGGCGAAGCAATTGCCAGAATGTACTATGATCTGTTTGGCCTTGAATCCATCTGCCTCCGAATCGGATCTGTGCTTAAAGATGATAATCCGCATTCAAATCCCCGATATGAGAGCACCTGGCTGAGTCATAGGGACCTTGTCCAATTGGTGAAGAAAAGTCTCCTGGCGGATGTAAAGTTCGGGATCTATTACGGTGTTTCCAAAAATAAGAGGCGGTTCTGGGATATTTCGAACGCAGTGTCAGAAATTAACTATCAACCCGAAGATGATGCATCCCGTTCATTATGACCGCAAAGTTGAGGTGTTAGATGAATGTTTCCGATGCGATCCGCACCAAACGCGCAGTTCGCAAATTCCAGGATAAACGGCTGCCTGAAGATGTAATCCTTACCATTCTGAATTCCGGGCGGCGATCACAGTCATCGAAAAACGAACAGACCTGGC
>CAZPCR010000290.1:1547-4541 GCA_964585035.1 uncultured Anaerolineaceae bacterium | reverse complement strand
TCAGCGAAGTGGTCTTCATCATATTGTTGAACTCGTTGCCCAGCGGCGGGATGATCACCTTCGCGGCCTGCGGCAGGATGATCCGCTGCATCGCCAGTCCGGATGTCATCCCCAGCGATTTGGCCGCTTCCATCTGCCCCGGGTCGATTGACTCAATACCGGCTCGCACGATCTCGGCCATATAAGCGCCTTCATTGATTCCCAGCGCCAGCGTACCGGCCTGGATGGCGCCTGAAATAATTATGGCGCCGATGACGATATCTGGAAAATTATAGATGTGGGTTACCCCCAAACCGAAGAAGAGCAGGGCCATCTGCACCAGTAAGGGAGTGCCGCGGAAATACCAGATATAAATTTCGGAAATCCATCGGAAGATGGGGAACTTCGACATCTTCCCAAGTGCGGCAAACAGGCCCAGGATCACGCCCAGGGCCTGCGCTACAACGCTCACCACCACGGTGGCGATCAAGCCGTTTCGGATAAGAGGGTCCTGGAACGCCGTAGGCGGCCAGATATAATTAAAAAAGATTGGCCAGTCAAAATGGTACAAGGCTATCTCCGTATGATCTATTTTTACTGATGGTACGCAGGGTCCCGCAGGTTACTTTTTTCCAACGCTGGCCGCCGGGTTGAACCTGCGGGACGTCTGGCGTAAGGTGAATTCTTAAACAGCAGGCCGGACGGTAATTATCCATGTTCGGCCTGCTGTTAATTAAGCAAACTTATTATTAATCGCTACGGCAGTGTGACAGCTCCGTTTGATAGACCGTATTTATCAAGGATCTTGCCGTAGGTACCGTCCGCCATCATGCTCTTGAGCGCGGTCTGCACGGCCTGGCCTAATGGTGTGAGCGGAGCACTGGTGCAGTCCGTTTGTCCACACGGAACACCGATGCCTACCGGTGCCGGTTCAACCACCTGGCCTGTCAATTGGAACTGGTCGCCATGTTGGGAAACATAATATCCAGCCACGGGTGAATCGGTAAAATATGCGACCACTTTACCGGCCTGCAGTTGCTGCAGTGCATCGGAATCCTTCTGCGCAATGATCACGGTCGGGTTTTTCTTACCGGCCTTGGCGCAGTCCGCAGGCAGCCCTTTGCCTTTGTAATCGCCGGTGCCTTGCAGGTAATCGACCTCGGTCGTTCCGCTCTCTACCGCTACGCTCTCGCCGCACATGTCGGTCGTGGCGTTGATATTTTGCGGGTTGCCCTTGGCTACCAGCATCGATTGACCAGCCTGGAAGTATAAAATCATACTTACCTGTTTCTGGCGGTCAGCAGTGATGTTCGTGTCCGATAGGATGATGTCGCATTTGCCGCTGGTCACAGCTGCGAAGATTGTATCGAACACGCTGTTCACGACCTGCGCCTTCAGTCCGAGCCGGTTCGCGATCTCGGTTCCGAGATCGATGTCTGAACCCGTCGGGTCGCCGTTCGCATCAAAGAACTCAAATGGTGGATACGGCATGTCGGAGCAGATCAATAGCCTGCCTTTTTGTGACAGGAGTGTCGGGTCTACTGTGGCAACTGGCGTCGGTACCGGGGCTTCGGTAGGACCGGTGGAGGGTACCGCAGTAACCACAACGGTGGCAAGCACAGTCACTGGCGCCGCAGCGGTTGGCGTGGCTGACGGTGCGCAGGCTGCCAGCAAAAGACTGGCCAGCAGGACAAAAACTAATACGGGAAACAATTTCTTCATTTCTCTCTCCTTTAGAGATTTGGATTCATGAAGGCTTAAACAAATTTTGCCTTTAAATTCTCAAGGATAGCCGATTCCTCGAAAAGCGCAAGAGTTCAGTTTTTGCATCTATATGGTTTTCTCAATTACCGATCCCCCAATCACCTGATCCCTTTTCCCCAATCTCCATCTTTCCGCTTTTTTCTCTCTCCGTCTCTCCGTATTTCCGTGTTTACGCTTCTACGTCTTTCCGCTTTTCCCTCTCTCCATCTTTCCGTGTTTCTGCTTTTACGTCTTTCCATCTTACCGCTTCTCCCTGCTCTCCAACCTCTTTCCGATCACCTTCCTCAGTTCCTCCTGCACTTCATTCCATCCACGACTTGCATCCACCAGCACCCATCTCGTAGGCTCGCTTTTAGCCATCTCCAGGTATCCGGCGCGCACCCGCTGATGGAATTCAACGGTATAAGCATCCAGCCGGTTCCACTCGGCCCCGTTTTTCAATTTACGTTCGATTCCTTTTTTCACATCGATATCCATCAGGATGGTCATGTCAGGTGTCAAGCCGCCCGTCGCAAAGTTGACTAGCGTGCGCACTTCATCCAGGTTTTGTTGGTGTCCGTAGCCCTGATAGGCAATGGTCGAATCGGAATAGCGGTCGGAGATCACGGTCTCGCCCGCAGCCAGCCGCGGCCGTATCACCTCTTCCACGATCTGCGCCCGCGCGGCCTGATACAATAATGTCTCGGTGCGCGCATGCATTTCGGCGTTCTTCAGGTCGTGCAGGATGTATCGCACCTGCTCGCTGATGGATGTCCCTCCCGGTTCGCGTGTGGGAAAAATAATACAGCCTTTCTCTCGTAGGTATTCCACGAGAGGAGGAATTTGGGATGTCTTTCCGGACCCTTCAGGGCCTTCTAGCGTAATAAACATGAGAGTTTGTTCCTGGTGGTTCTCATTATACGTTTATCTTCATTTTAATTCCCTAGTCATTTTCAGGGACTAGAATTCATCATATCGATCAACCGCGTTTCGTTAATTATGTTAAAAGACGTAGTTTCCGATTGTATTTCTCGGCTGGTAAAGTTCGGAGAAATCTCCGTTTATATAGTGCCCGTAGGGTATCTCCGGTGAATTTCTTTAGTTAACTATAGTATCACCACTGGAGAACATAAGCCCTTTGAAAGGAGTTTCAAATGTCTTGGAAACGATTCCTTTATCTACTGCTGGTAGCAGTTGTCGCCGGTGTGGCGGCGCTCTCGGGAGCGGTCGCGGGCGGAACAGTTGTCTACCGAGCAATACAGGCCCGCACCA
>CAZPCR010000290.1:0-1447 GCA_964585035.1 uncultured Anaerolineaceae bacterium | reverse complement strand
TCGGGAGCGGTCGCGGGCGGAACAGTTGTCTACCGAGCAATACAGGCCCGCACCAGTATGCCGGCGTCTGTCCAGGAAATCCTGCCCGCCAACAACACGAATCCGGGCGTGAACCTCACGATCAACACCACCAATATTCAGACTGACATTATGCAGGCCGTGCAAAAAGTTGGCCCCACGGTTGTCACCGTCGTGGGTACCATCCCTGGTCAGCCCACTTTCTTCGGCTCGAGCGGAGATCAGACCGTTAGTGGCAGCGGCGTCTTCATTTCCGATCAGGGGTACATCCTCACCAATAACCACGTTGTGGAAGGCACCAACAGCGTAAACATTGTGCTGTCCAATGGGACTCAGGAAAAAGCCACCATTGTCGGTACCGACCAATACAATGACATCGCTGTGCTGAAGACCGATGGCAAGGTGCCGGCTGTGGCAACCCTCGGTAATTCGGATGTCCTCAAACCCGGTGAATCGGTGATTGCCATTGGCTCGCCGCTGGGCGATTTCAAGAACACCGTAACGGTCGGTGTGGTCAGCGCTACGGGACGTTCCATTGACACCGGTCAGGGCTACTCCATCGAGGGCCTGCTCCAGACCGATGCCGCCATTAATCCCGGTAACTCAGGCGGCCCGTTGGTCGATTTGGTCGGTGAAGTGATCGGCATTAATACGCTCATCGTCCGCGGCACCGGGAACGGATCGGTTGCAGAAGGCTTGGGCTTTGCCATCCCGATCAATACCGCGCAGGCCGTTGCCACACAGATCATTCAAAAAGGCTATTTCTCTCATCCCTATCTGGGCATCTCCTATCAGCCCATAGCGCCCGATGTTGCCAGTACGTATAACCTGCCGGTGCAGTGGGGCGCCTATGTGACCAACGTGGCGGCTAACAGCCCGGCTAGCCAGGCTGGCCTGCAGCAGGGCGACATCATCACCCAGGTTGGAAATGTGGTCATCGATGCAAATCATTCCTACCTGAACACTCTGTATACCTACAAACCGGGTGACGTGATCACTCTCCAGGTCATCCGCAACGGCCAGACGCTTCAAATGCAAGCCACTCTCGGTGAAGCAACACATAACTAAATCCTAAGATAGAAAATCGAAATACAAACGCGTAAACACGGAGGCCCTTGCCTCCGTGTTTACGTATTTACGTCTTTACCTCTTTCCCTCTTTCCCTGTCTCCGCTTTTCCGCGTTTACGTATTTACGTCTTTCCCTTTTTCCATCTCTCCCTTTCTCCGCTTTTCCATGTTTACGTATTTACGTCTTTCCGTCTTTACCTCTTTCCCTGTCCCCGTCTCCCCCTGTCTCCGCTTTTTCGTATTTACGTATTTACGTCTTCACCTCTTTCCGTATTTCCCTCTCCTCGTCTGCTCGGACAGGTGAGCGTTCGGATAATGATACCCAATGCCAAACATTCCTAGAAGGATGGCTTGCAATAT
>CAZPCR010000289.1:0-4552 GCA_964585035.1 uncultured Anaerolineaceae bacterium | reverse complement strand
AATGCAAAGAAAATAACCGCCAAGGAGTAGAACATGATCGATGGTTTTCAGTTAGGTCCATTATATATTCGATTTTACGGAATCATTTTGATGCTCGGCGCTGTGGCGGGCGGTTGGCTGGCCACACGTGAAGTAAAGCGACGCGGCTCTGATCCAGAGATGGTTTGGGATTTGCTTGTTTATTTAATTATCGGTGGCGTAATTGGGGCCCGCATATGGCACATATTCACTCCTCCGCCGTCCTCGATTGCCCAGGGATTTACAACCCAATATTATCTAACGCACCCGCTTGATGCAATCGCAATTTGGAAGGGAGGCCTTGGAATCCCAGGAACAATCATTGGTGGATTAATAGCGCTGTATATCTATGTCCGGAATAATAAAACTTTCAGTTTTATTGAATGGGCAGACATTGCCGCTCCCGGACTCGCCCTGGGTCAAGCTATAGGACGCTGGGGTAATTTTTTCAACCAGGAATTATATGGGGCGCCTACCAACCTTCCGTGGAAAATTTATATCGATCCGGCGCATCGT
Organism: uncultured Anaerolineaceae bacterium; assembly: GCA_964585035.1. Classification (GTDB taxonomy): domain Bacteria; phylum Chloroflexota; class Anaerolineae; order Anaerolineales; family Villigracilaceae; genus Fen-1038. The sequence continues at coordinate 4,018 of CAZPCR010000289.1, read as the reverse complement.
TTAACCGGTTTTGAGAATATATCCTACTATCATCCGCTGTTTGCTTACGAGTCACTTCTTAATTTGGCAAATATGCTTTTCCTTTTGTGGGTTTCCCGTCAATTTGTCGGTAAACTGAAAAAGGGCGACATATTCAATCTGTACCTAATTTTCTATCCGGTAGTCCGGTTCTTTCTCGATTTTCTGCGATTGGACGCTTCCAGGGTATTTAGCATCAATGTAAACCAGACTCTAAGTGCTGTGATAGCGATCTGTGCGGTGATTGTGTTGATTTGGCGTCATCGCCCGCAAGGAACCGAGGTTGCCGATGTTCAAATGTCCACAATGGGTTCGCTGGAGAGCGTAACGGCCGGATCTGGCGGATTGGTGGCAACCAAGGAGGCTGCTCGAAAACCTGCACTTCGCAAACCGGCAGCTCCCAAGCAAACCGCTCGAAAACCTGCGACCGCTACAAAAAAGAAACCTGTCGCCAGAAGGCAAACATCAAAGAAGCCCGCTCCAAAGAAAACCGATAAATAGGCCGACTGTTGTTTTCGCAGCAGCCCACCCTTACTTTCAGAGGACTGTTGTCTTATTGACACCGTCCTCTGAAGCTTTTATTCTGGATAATAGATGATCCAAACACAGGAATTAAGTAAAAAATTCAACGATTTCTGGGCTGTGGATGGCGTAACCTTATCAGTGAAACCAGGCCAAATCCTGGCGCTTCTTGGACAGAATGGTGCAGGAAAAACGACGACGGTCCGTATGTTGACAGGACTTCTCACCCCCACACGTGGCTCTGCAAGCGTAGCCGGTTATGATGTGGCACGTCAAGGAAGAGAGGTTCGTGCATCCGTCGGCGTCCTTACAGAACAACATGGCTTGTATATGCGGATGACAGGAATCGAGTACCTGGATTTCTTCGGACGAATTTACCGTCTTAGTATAGAAGCGCGCAAGTCGCGCAGTGATTATTTATTGGATTATTTCGGTTTGGGACAAGCTTCTACACGCCGTATCGGCGAATATTCAAAAGGGATGCGCCAGAAACTGGCATTGGCTCGCGCACTCATGCACGAACCCCCGGTACTGTTGTTAGATGAGCCAACTTCAGCCATGGATCCCGAATCTGCCCGTCTCGTACGCGATGAAATCGTCCGCCTGCGATCATCGCAGCGTACGATTGTGATTTGCTCGCATAATCTGGCTGAGGCAGAAGCCCTGTCGGACATTATCGCTATAATTTATAAAGGTCGTATTCTAATCGTTGGCACTCTCGAAGAATTGAAGCAAAAGATTTTGGGGATATCTGAATACGAAGCAAAATTCTCCTCCGCTTGGAATACAAACGGTTTGAATTTACCGAATGGGGTGATTTTAACAAAGCGCGACCAGTTAAACCTACGTTTCAGCATTGAGAATCCGCGCGAGTTGAATCCCCTTTTGCTACAGCAATTTTCTTCCATGCATGCACCGTTGCTAGCGTTTCAGGAAATTCCGCGCAGCCTCGAGGAAGTTTACCTAAAGGTTATGTCGGATGCACAAAAACCGCTAGGAGAGGTCGTTTATGCTGGATGATCTGAAAATGATCTGGTTGATCTCCAGCCGCGAATTGCGCGACCAATTCCGCGATTGGCGGATCCTATTTCCACTTATTATATTAACTTTTTCTTTTCCCTTGCTGATGAATGAAGTGGCTGGTCAAGCCGTTTCTTTTTTCGCCAGGTACGGTTCCAATTTGATTGCCGACCGGCTTATTCCATTTTCTGTATTGATCATCGGTTTTTTCCCCATCACTATTTCGTTGGTAGTGGCTTTGGAATCATTTGTCGGGGAAAAGGAGCGCGGCACCATAGAACCGCTTCTAAGTGCACCGCTTGAGAACTGGCACCTCTATTTTGGCAAACTCGTGATCGGCGTGATCACCCCGTTGGTTGCCAGCCTTACCTCCATTGCATTTTATTTAGGTATGGTCTCTCACCAGAATTTACACATGCCCGGTTTGTACACTTTATCCCTGCTTTTTACATTGACGATAGCTCACGCTTTCTTAATGGTCAGTGCAGCGATCGTAATCTCTGTTCAGTCCACTTCCGTAAGAGCGGCAAATCTGTTGGCGTCGTTTATCGTCATCCCTGTTGCGGTCTTAATGCAGGGCGAAAGCGTATTATTGTTCTGGGGTAACGACCAAGTGTTATGGCTGGCTGTGGCGGCTGTCGTTATTATGGCGGGATTGCTGGTTCGGCTGGGTCTGGCGCATTTCCAACGTGAATATCTGCTTGGGCGTGAATTCGATTCGCTAAATCTGCCCTGGATATGGCAGACATTCCGTAAGGCATTTCTCGGCGAATCTCATTCGGTGTTAAGTTGGTACCGGCTTGAAGTGTCGAAGGTTTTACGACAGCTGGCGGTTCCATTATTCATCATGGCAGCATTGGCTATTATGGGTTATTGGCTTAGTTACCATTGGGCTATAGTGAATATCCCCAAAATGCTTTCAAGTGCTTCTATTAAGGATATAACCGCATTGGTGAAGGGTGCCAGGCAAACGATCGGTTTAGCCCAGGTTAGTGAGCATTTGTCAGCATTATTTATTTTTACAAACAATTTAAGGGCGACACTATTAATGTTTTTGGGAGGCCTTATATCTTTTAGTATCCTGGGTGTGATAGTTTATCTTATTAACGTAAGCCTAGTTGGCGTTGTCCTGGGGGTATTTAAGCTGGTTGGATATTCTCCGGTTTTATTATTTGCCGCCGGGCTTCTTCCCCATGGGATATTCGAAATTCCGGCACTTATGCTTGCAAGCGCGGTTGTGTTACGCATAGGTGCGGTAATGGTTACACCTCAAATTGGGAAGTCGATGGGGCAGGTGGTCTTTGAATTGTTGGCAGATTGGCTTAAGGTTTTTATAGGCGTGGTGGTCCCTTTATTAATAGTGGCTGCATTGATCGAAACCTATATCACGCCAACTATATTAATAACCTTTATTAAATAGGTGACTTATGCCTAAAGTTATCATCCTCGGCTCTTCCAATGCTATCCCTACCACGGACCACGAGAACACACATATGGTCGTCGTTGGTGAAGATCGGACGGTTTTGGTGGATTGCGTCAGCAATCCAATATTGAGGCTGGAGAAGGCCGGCATTGACTTTAATAATCTAACCGATCTGGTACTTACCCATTTCCACCCCGATCATGTTTCCGGTGTGCCCCTTCTCCTTATGGATATGTGGCTTATGGGACGTCGCAAACCTCTCAACATATATGGCCTTCACCATACCCTGGACCGCATGGAAGATCTATTGGGTTTCTACGGCTGGGCGGAGTGGCCTGATTTTTTCCCCGTTGCTTTTTATCGATTGCCGGCGCAGGAAATGACGACGGTGATTGATTGTCCTGATTTCAGGATCCTTTCTTCACCAGTCCACCATTTATTGCCTACCATCGGCTTACGTTTTGAATTTAATCATACACAAAAAACCATGGCTTATTCCTGCGATACTGAACCATGCGCGCAAGTCGTCCGCCTGGCCGAGGGTGTGGATACATTAATTCATGAAGCGGCGGGCGCATCAATTGGACATTCATCGGCTTCACAGGCTGGAGAGATCGCCAGCCAGGCAGAAGTTGGAAAGTTATATTTGATCCATTATCCAACGGGAAAATTTGCAAACGATAACTTGGTTGAAGAAGCCCGTTTGCAATATCAAGGGGATGTGGAGATGGCTAAAGATTTCATGGAGCTAGATTTCAGTTAGCAACCCCACTCGAATTGAATGATGAGCATTAAGAACCGATCTGTATCCCACTGTTTGTACAGAAGTTGGAAATATTACCAGCCCTTAATATAATCAGACCACTCGGTATTCTCAGAAAGATGCCGACCAAAGATATAGGCAGCATTGGCGGGCGGTTCTTTAGGAGTATGGGGGAGAAGCATATGTGCTTCTTCCGGGCTTCGCCCGCCTTTTCTATGGTTGCATGAAGGGCATGCAGCTACGACATTCGTCCAAATATGAAGTCCTCCCTG
>CAZPCR010000288.1:0-4583 GCA_964585035.1 uncultured Anaerolineaceae bacterium | reverse complement strand
TTATGGGTCAATGCAGAACGCAAGCGCGCGCGGCACATCACCCTGGGACGTGGAATAGACATAGGCTGTTAGGAAATCCTTGACTTGTACAGTGGGATGATACATCAAAAAAAGACATGAGAGAATTCTCTCATGTCTTTTTATCGGATGCTTTATGAAGGATAAATAGCGACTTAAAGTTATTCAATCCCCAAATACGACTTACGCACCATCTCATTTGCTTCGAGTTTGGAAGCGGCGTCGGCGAGCACGATCTCACCCGTCTGGATCACATAACCGCGGTTCGCGATGGAAAGGGCCATCAACGCGTTCTGCTCCACCAATAAAATGGTTGTGCCTTCCTTGTTAATTTGCTGGATTATATCGAAGATACTTTCAACCAGGATGGGGGCCAACCCCATGGAGGGTTCATCCATGAGCATTAGGCGCGGATGAGCCATCAACGCACGCCCAATGGCAAGCATCTGTTGCTCGCCGCCGGAAAGCGTCCCGGCTACCTGCTTTTCCCGCTCCTTCAAGCGAGGCAGGGTGGCGAAGACGCGTTCCAGGTCGGTCTCGATCATTTTGCTATCCGTACGACTATAGGCACCCAAATCAAGATTTTCGCTGACTGTTAATCGCGCAAAAATACCGCGTCCTTCAGGAACCATAACCACGCCTTTATAGACGATCTCATGGGCTTTTAGTTTGGTTAATTCCTCACCATCCAGCCGGATAGTCCCGAGGCGCGGCTTTTGAAGTCCGGAAATCGTTTGCAGAGTTGTTGTTTTCCCAGCGCCGTTGGCACCGATGAGAGTAACAATCTCCCCTCGCTCAACAGTCAGTGAGATGCCTTTCAAGGCATGGATATTTCCATAATATGTGTGAAGGTTGGAAATTTCGAGCATCGACATGGTTTATTCCTTGCTATTTTCCTTGACGCCCGAAGCGGCGCGTCCCAGGTAGGCTTCGATAACTTTTGGATTGCGTTGAATCTGGTCAGGAGTCCCTTCAGCGATCTTTGCCCCGTAATCCAGAACTGCAATCTGCTCACTAATCCCCATCACCACGCGCATGTCGTGCTCGATCAATAGAATGGTAATCTGCAATTCATCGCGCAGCCTGCGGATAAAGTGCATCATATCTCTAGTTTCATTGGGATTCATACCGGCCGTGGGTTCGTCAAGCAGCAGTAATTTAGGCTTGCTGGCCAAAGCCCGGGCAAGTTCCAGCCGCCGCTGCGCCCCATAAGGAAGGTTACGGGCGACTTGATCACCTAAGCCCGAAAGGCCGACGAAATCCAAAAGCCTACGTGCTTCCTCCAAGGCCAGCTTTTCCTCGTTTTGCTGGCGAGGCGTACGGAAAATGGCATCCATCCAATTTGTGTGCAAGTGACTGTGCTCACCGACGAGTATATTTTCCAGAGCGCTCATGCTCGAGAACAGGCGAATATTCTGATAGGTGCGTGAAATTCCACTATGGGCGATGAGGTCAGGAGTCAACCCAACCAAAGACTTATCATAGAAGATGATCTCGCCCGAATCCGGCGTATAAAAACCGGTAATGCAGTTATAAAACGTGGTCTTCCCGGCTCCATTGGGTCCGATTACGCTGAAAATGGAGTGTTCGGGAATAACAAGGTCGACCTCGTTGACTGCTGTCAGGCCGCCAAAATGTTTAATGAGCTGGCGTGTTTCAAGTGCTGTTGTCATTTTGAATGTCTTTCCGTATCAGTTTCCTGCGGATCAGGAGGTATATGGTCTTTGGAAGGAACGTCCAATTTTCGACGCGAGGATGGTATTAACCCTGCAGGGCTTATGATCATCATAACCACCAACAAAGCGCCGAAGGCCAGCACCCGGTAGTTCTCCAATTCACGCAGGATTTCGGGCAAGCCTTTCAGAACAAAAGCGCCCGCAATCACGCCTGGGATACTACCCATTCCCCCCACAATGACCAGCGCCAAAACATTCATCGAGACCATCAGGTTGTAGTCTTCAGGACCGGTAAACTGGTTACGAGCTGCAAACAGTACTCCTCCCAAGCCGGCAAAGGCAGCGCCAATTGCAAAAGCCATCAGCTTGGTTGTCAATATATTGATCCCCATGGCCCGCGCAACAGTTTCATCCTCGCGCATAGCCTCCCATGCGCGCCCGATGCGCGAATTCTTCAGCCGATTGGTAACAAAGATGATTAACAATACGGCTAACAGGATCATATAAACAAAGTCCACGTCACTGGCAAACGGTTTACCGAACAGGGTCGGGCCTCCCACGCTGCTCACGCCCTTCGGGCCTCCGGTAAATGAGGTAAGGATATCGCTTTTGAGCAAGATGCCTATGATTTGGCCGAATCCAAGTGTAACAATCGCAAGATAATCGCCGCGCATCCGCAGAACCGGGACACCCAGAAGGATACCGGCAATGGCAGCCAGCATGATGCCGATGGGAACCGTGATCCAGAAACTCCACAATAAATGCTGTGGCTCCGGCGCTGTGAGCAGGGCCACGGTGTAAGCGCCGATCGCAAAGAACGCTACATACCCCAAATCCAACAGACCTGCCAACCCCACAACGATGTTAAGTCCCAGACCCAACAGGACATAGATTCCTACTGTACCCACTGTATAGTTCCAATACTGTCCCAAGCCGAGGGGCAGCAGGAAGATAATCAATATCATCAACCCGTAGAATATATATCGGCTCGATGAATTAGCCATTACTTTTCGAATAGCCGGGCGCTGCCTGAAATTGGACCAATAGGCATTCCAACGGGTTGCAATGACCTGCCGCCAGGAGCCGCGTATAATCCCGCGTACAAACAATCCGCCGAGCAATCCCATGACCGTCATAAAGATCAAATGAATTAAGCCGGCTATCACCGGATTCTGCCCGTATAAGAACTGTTTAATTGCATCAGGTAAAAGCTGGGGCAGGTAGGCGCTCATTTTGACTCCAACCGCGTTCAAGGTGCCCATCAGATATACCAGAACGGCCAACATGATCCCGTGAACGAAGCCGGTCAAGGTTGCTCTCGCAAGCACCGATTTCCAGGAGTCCGGCTCTCCGATCACCTTCCGTCCACCACTGATACCGGAAAGGATCCCCATCAATCCCAGAAAGACCATCAGGTTAGACATGGAAGTTGTCAAACCCATGCTCCGGGTAATGAAATCCAGGTTGATCACATTTCCGATAAGATCGGCTGCTGTGGCGGTAAACCCAATCAAGACGAGAAAAATCGTGACAAGACCGAAAACGCTGCCGACCTTCAGACTGTTGCTAATGTTGGTTTTCATTACACTTTATCCTCGCTCAGCACCTCGCCTAAGATGCCTGTCGGCCGGAAAATCAATACCAGCACCAGGATGCCAAAAGCGATCACATCTTTCAATTGGAAATCGAGTCCAAGAACAGCCGGGCCGAGAGCTTCGACAATTCCAAGGAACAAGCCGCCCAGCATAGCTCCAGGAATGTTCCCGATGCCTCCCAGGACCGCCGCTGTAAAAGCCTTGATCCCCGGAACGAACCCGACAAAATAATATACAAGACCAAGATGAATACCCCACATCACACCGGCAGCACCGGCCAGGGCGCCACTGATGATAAACGTCTTACTAATAACGCCATCCACATCGATTCCCATGAGAGCCGCTACAGGTTTATTTTCGGCCACCGCGCGCATCGCCCGTCCCAGGCGTGTGCGTTTGACAAGCAAATAAAGGCTGATCATTATCACGACCGAAAGCACAAACGTAAGGACACCTGTATAAGTCAAGACTACATTCCCGGTCCCTACCGGTATATTCCAGCCGGAGCCGCGCGTCAGCACAGACGGATTAGCATAATCTCGACGCTGGGCGCCAAAGAGCAGTTGACCGGCATTTTCCAGGAAGATGGAGGCCCCGATAGCAGAAATCAACGGGACCAGGCGCGGCGCACCTCTCAACGGCCGGTATGCAATTTTCTCCAAAAGGTAACCGCTGAGGGCGGCAACGGACATGCCTACTGCAAAAGCCAGGATGACCGAAACGATCGGATAGGCATCTAGAAATTTAAGTTGGGGATTGGAGGGAGTAGCCGCCGGGATGACTTTGAGAGCTTCGAATACAAAATATCCGCCAAAAGACCCGATCATCATGATATCGCCGTGGGCAAAGTTGATCATGAAGAGAATGCCATAGACGAGTGTATATCCTATGGCGATGATTGCGTATACACTTCCCAGAATAATTCCCGCTAACGCAAACTCAACCCAGGTATCGGGACCATAGATTGGATGGGCAATAAACAGGTCATAAAAACGCCAGATAAGATATCCGCCAAATAATATACCCAGAATAATCTGAGAAATCTGGTAGGTGCTCAAGCGCCTGCGTGTATGAATCGAATTATTTTTCGACATGAGCCCTCCGGCTTCGTCTACCTTTGAAAGGACTTTCGTTAATCAGTAGATCACAAAATGATTGGGGAAGTCCGATTTTGGGGAAGGAAGGGTGCGTATGCACCCTTCCTTCCCCAAAATCGGATGTTCTTTCGTAAGGTACTGAAATATATCTCTACTGCTTCGCAGTACTTTGTTAAAATCGATCTGTTTTTCGGCGT
>CAZPCR010000287.1:0-4595 GCA_964585035.1 uncultured Anaerolineaceae bacterium | reverse complement strand
GTCGCAGGTTCGAGCCCTGTCTCGCCCACAAATAAACCCCAAATAGGGGTTTTTTGTTATTAAACTCACTAATTTTATATGACAAAATGGAATATCCGAGTGATTAGAGTGGTGTTATCCTATTTGCACTGATATAATTTGATAAACATTATAAATAAGGAGAAAATATGTTCATTGATTATCTTACCGTCATTATGATCAACCTGGTCGCAGGCACCGTCCTTTTGGCTTTTTATCTTTGGAAAGGCATCGACGAAATAGACCAGCGTCCGTATGCCTCCGCTTTCTTCATGGTGGGCCTCTTAAGCTTCATCACCGGCTTGCAGCTCACTTTCACGTGGCCCCTGCCCGGTAGTTACAACATTGCATATGGCGATGCCTCCGTGCTATTCGGCGTTGTTTTCCTGGCTACCGGTCTTTCCTTGTGGCAGAATTGGAACCTGCTGCCCGTTACTATTTACTCCTTCTTTGCCGGAGCGGATGCGATCATTATCGGCGCCCGCATCCTTTCACTACAAATGGGCAAGGAACCGCTGATCGCTGCTATCGGCTTCGTACTGGCCGGTTTGGGCGGCGTGGGCTCATTTCCCTTCTTCATGTGGTTCAGAGACAATAAGATGGTACGCTGGCTCGGGATCCTTGTCTTACTGGCCACCGCGGTGATTTGGGCTGCTACTTTCTATCCCTCCATATGGGGTCACCTCGACAGCTTCAGCAAGTGGCCGGGTGCATTGAGTGTTCCAGCCCCCAAGTAAGACATAAATTCGGCGTATTCACGATTTGTCCCACGACGTCAGCCGGGGGCAAAAATATCCAAAAAAGGATAGGCGCAGGGCATACGCCCTGCGCCTATATCATTCTTTCGAATGCTTTGCATTCCCGGCTGCATTTTGCTTGACAATCTCACGGAGCGGCATATAATAATCCAACATCAATAAACGCTTCGACCGGGAAGAGTAAGTGATCCCCGTTTCTGACAGAGAGAGGCTGCATTCGTTGAGAGCAGTTTCCAGAACCATTACTGAAAACCACCCGCGAGCGTAAGACGGAAAGCTGATAATTCCCGGCAAGTATGTTGAACGGCTGGCCCCGTTAGAGGCTCAAAGAGATATGTCGGAAGACATAAACTCGGGTGGAACCGCGTGGATCAAATTCTCGCCCCGTATTTGGGCGAGTTTTATTTTTTAAACCACAAGGACAAAAGGTAAAAGTTTTACGCACTTGTTCATTCATTATCACTTATAGTGAGCACAAAAGGAGTAAAAATGTCGCAACCAGCGCAAGAACGATACGAGGACTCAAACCTTTATCGCATCCGTCATTCCGCCGCGCACATCATGGCGCAGGCCGTGCTTGAAATGTTCCCGGACGGCAAGATCACCATTGGGCCGCCCATCGAGAACGGCTTTTATTATGATTTCGACCTGCCGCGCAACCTCACGCCGGAGGACCTCGAAAAAATCGAAAAACGCATGCGGCAGATCATCGCCGGTAAATTTGAATTTTCCCGGAAGGCTGTCTCGGCGGAAGAAGCACGCAAAATTTTCAAGGACCAACCCTATAAAATAGAACTGATCGACGGGCTCGAGAAAGGCGGTCTGGACGAATACGGGAATCCGCTCAAGGAGAAGCCGGAGATATCCATCTACCAGCAGGATTCCTTTGTAGACCTGTGCCGCGGACCGCACGTCGAAAATACGAGGCAGATCAAGCCTGATGCTTTTAAACTGACGTCCGTCGCGGGCGCTTACTGGCGCGGCGATGAACACAATAAGATGCTGCAGCGCATCTATGGCACGGCCTGGGAATCGGCACAGCAGCTTAAAGATTATCTATGGCAGGTCGAAGAAGCCAAGAAACGCGACCACCGCAAGCTGGGCAAGGAACTGGAGATCTTCTTCTTTGACGAAGAGGTAGGCCCGGGCCTGCCATTGTGGCCGCCGAACGGCGGCGTAATGATCGAAGAGTTGGAGAAACTGGCCAAGGAAATGGAGGATAAGGCCGGTTATCTGCGCGTCCGCACGCCGCATCTTTCTAAGGAAGACCTGTTCATCCACTCCGGTCACCTTCCTTATTACGCCGAGTCGATGTACCCGCCCATGGAACTGGAAGGCGTGAAGTATTACGTCAAGCCCATGAACTGCCCAATGCATCACAAGATCTTCGGCTCAAAACCGCGCTCGTATCGCGACCTGCCGATCCGCCTGGCCGAATATGGGACGGTCTATCGCTATGAAAAATCCGGTGAGTTGTTCGGACTGATGCGCGTGCGCTCCCTGCAAATGAACGATGCGCACATGTATGTTTCAGAAGAGCAATTCGAACAGGAATTCCTGGGCGTGGTTGACTTGTACTTGAAGTATTTCAAGCTTTTCGGCATCGAGAAGTACGTGATGCGCTTGAGCCTGCACAGCAAACAGGGCCTCGGCAAAAAGTATGTGGATAACGAGCGCCTGTGGCTTAAGACGGAAGAGATGGTGCGCAGTGCCATGAAGAACGGCAATGTGCCCTTTGTAGAAGCAGAAGACGAGGCAGCTTTCTATGGGCCCAAGATCGACGTGCAGATCTGGAGTGTGATCGGCAAGGAATTCTCGCTGGCCACCAACCAGGTGGACTTCGCACAGCCGGCCCGCTTCGACCTGAAATTCATCAACAAGCAGGGCGTCGAGGAAGTGCCGCTGTGCATTCACCGCGCGCCGCTCAGTACGCACGAACGCATGATCGGATTCCTGATCGAGCATTACGGGGGCAATTTCCCTGTCTGGCTGTCGCCGGAGCAGGTGCGCGTGATTCCGATCACCGACGCGCAGAACGAATATGCGCAGGGTGTAGTGAAACAGCTGCGTGAAGAAGGTGTACGCGTCAGCGCGGACATCAGCGCCCAGCGCATGAACGCGAAGATCCGTTCGGCGCAGGTTATGAAGGTGCCTTACATGCTGGTGATCGGGGAGAATGAAATGAACGCCGGGCAGGTTTCGCTGCGTGTGCGCGATGGCTCCCAGCAAAATAATATCCCGCTGGACGAGTTCAAGGCGCGCGTGAAGGACAAGATCACAAAACGCTCAAGCGAACTATAAAAGCCTGGTATTTACGTACACTTTCGTCAAAAAGGACATGCACAGGGTGTACCCTGTGCATGTCCTTTTTCTAATTATTTCATACAATCTGGTTATCAGTTCTTGATATACTGAATATGTTATGAGGCTCAAAGGAGTCAGTTATGATGTCGGGCGCGTGATGGGAGGTAATTGGCGTCCCACTTTCGATCCAAAAGTCGTGCACCGCGAACTTGAGATTATCAAGAACGATTTGCATTGCAACAGCGTCCGGATCTGTGGCCTCGATATTCAACGCCTCATGGTCGCTGCCGACCAGGCCCTCAAGCTGGGTCTTGAAGTATGGTTATCGCCTGAGATGTGGGATAAAGGCCAGGAAGAGACGCTCGCGTACATAAGCAAAGCTGCCGCGGCAGCTGAAAATCTGCGCTCGCTGTGGCCGCACAAATTGGTATTCCTGGTGGGTTCTGAACTCACCCTTTTTATGCAAGGCATCGTCCCCGGCAGGAGCGTCATGCAGAGGATGGGCAGTCCTGCATCCTGGGAAATCTTGAAAGCCGGAAAACATAACGCGCCGCTCAATGCCTGGCTCACGAAGGCGAACGAGTCCGTCCGAAAAGTTTTCCTCGGCCAGGTGACCTATGCATCGCTAGTATGGGAGGCGGTCGATTGGAGCCTCTTCGATTTTGTAGGTGTGGACCATTAGAGGGTGGCGAAGATCAATGATCAATATATCGAAATGCTCCAACCGTCGTTCGCGCACGGCAAACCGGTCGTCATCACTGAATTCGGTTACCGCACATACAAAGGAGCCGACAGTTCCACGGAGGGTATGGCCGGAGATCTTATCGATTACAGGGTGAACCTTTCTGTAATTATGAAATATATTGCGAACGCGGCTCTTTCTTCGGTTTTCGGCATGCAGTTGGCTCCTCCGCGAATGCCATTGAAGCAAGGCAACTGGGTGCGGGACGAGGAATCACAGGCGCGCGAACTGGCAGATCAAATCCGTGTTCTCGATGGCGCAGGCGTTGAAGGTGCATTCATCATGACCTTTATCTCGCCTACCGCCCCATTCAGCGATGATCCACAGCGCGATTTTGACATGAACAGCTACAGCCTGGTGAAAAGCTACGAGGGTGGAAAATACGGTACGACATATCCCGATATGATGTGGGAACCGAAAGAATCTTTCAGGGCCGTGGCTGATTATTACGCAAACGACAAAAACAAGTATTAAGTAGAGCTACCGCCTTACAAGCACTTATCAATAGGGTAAGTTATCGCATATCGGCGACAAAATATGCGTATCAATCCAGAGTATACTTACCATCATACGAATAGGCATTACATACTATCTGGAATTAAAATAATAAAAGTTCTTCCTTAAATTTGAAGGCGAGAGAATTTCTTGTCAAACGAAGATACCTTAAGGGCGGGAATTGAAGCGGCTAAATCAGGAGATTTGGTCCGTGCAGCAGCATTGTTTGCCGAAGTCGTGCGGGTCGATCCGTTATCGGAACAAGGATGGATGTATTT
>CAZPCR010000286.1:0-4597 GCA_964585035.1 uncultured Anaerolineaceae bacterium | reverse complement strand
TGCTTTTCCCACACAAAGCTATCGGGGCAGGGCGGCGATTTTTCGTAGGTGGGCGGCGAGTTGAAGAAGACTTCAATCGGCTGGTCGAGGAAACGAAGCGGCTGCGGCTCAGAGGGATTCAAGGGTTTTTATTTCCATCATTATTGCCGCCCTCTTCGACCTCAATGTGGAAATGGTGCAAAAAGCGATGGAAGATCGGCGCGATCAATACACCGACTGCTACCAGGAAGACCATGCCTGAAAATAAGGCATAGAAAGATGCGAACAGCTTGCCGGCTGTGGTTCGCAAAGGGTTTACCGGTCCCATGCCGCCCAGGATCATGGATGCGTTTAAAAGGGAATCGATCCATGACTGGCCTTCAAGATAGTGATAGCCTACGATCCCGATCCCCAGTGAAACCAGGATGATGCCGATCGCCAGCGCCGAGAAGCGTGCCATACGTCTTAAGAAATCGCCGGTGCTTGCCAGTGGCTCTTTGCGATGTTCGAAATCCTTCAGCATAGTACCTCTACTTAATTCGATAGTCTCAAGTTACTTCCAATCCCAAAACCAGAAAGCCAGTCCTTTGAATGGGCCCCACTTCTCGAACCGTTTTTCCACCTGTTTGACAGTGACAGGCTTTCCCTTATACCATTCAAGCGAAACCATCTTCATCGCATAGGAATCGATCGGGATGAAATCGGAGCGGCCAAGGATCATCAGCAGGTTGGCTGCCGCATACGGCCCAACACCTGCGATCTTCATCAGCTCTTTGCGCAGTTCGAGCGTCGGCAGGCTGGAAGTTTTATAGGACTCCAGGTCCAGCTCACCGGATGCGGCTCGGACGGCCAGTTTGTGGATGTACGGCGCTCGATAACCGACACGGATATCAGTACGTAGGGCTTCCGGGGTAGATGCTGCAATCCGAGCCGGTGAAGGAAAGGCTTTGAACTCAGACCCCGTTAACGAATCTCCATAAGCAGCGATCAAATTAAGGTTCATACGTTTGGTCGCCGCCCATAAGGTATTCGTGGTCAGTATGGTTTTCAATACGTCTTCGAAGAAAGTCGGCGAGCGCAGTACGCGGCCGCGCGCCAATTTTTGGGCCTTGCTCAGTTTCGGTTCTTTATTTGCGGTTTTGTAGAATGTCCTGAAGTCCTGGTCGAGGCCGAACATCCAGGTGGCTTTTTCAGCGATCTCATTTTGCTCTGCCTTGCTAAGCCTGCCTTTTATGTCAACTTTGATTCCTTGCGGCGTATCTGTGATACGCTGGTCGATTACGCGTCCATTTGAAAGACGGTCTGTGTAGAATAAAGCCTGGCTGGTTTCGTCATAACGGAAGGGAGCCATCTGCACCCATCCGTGCGAATTAACCACGGATAAAAAGTTGAACGGTTGGCGGGCAGGTAAGCTGATGTTCATACTTTTTTTCGTTCCTCGCCAATATTAGCACAAATGTGCGCCCTTTGAAATAGAACCTTGTTGATATTTGCATAAGTTCGTTAAGACCCGAAAGGTCCCTCTTATCGGACAAGATATAAATTTAGCGTGGATTACTAATACCGTTGCATATCCTTTTTTTTGGAATTTCTCGTCCCAGGCTGAAAGCCTGGGACGAGAAGAAATTTGAGCATGTCAGCGAGAATACCTATGAAAAAAAACGGGTAATGTAGCTTTATCTATGGGTTGTTACGATAACTTTAGTTCCTTATATGTCCGGGGAAGAGCACGAATTCGGTAAAGACGACTGCCACGACGATCAGAGTGAAAGCATCGAAGAATAAGGTCAATCCCCACCAACGCGGTAACGCGGCCAGCAGACCGGCTGTGGCCATAACGGCCAAGGTACCACAGGCCTGGGCCATATTGCGCCTGAAGTCGTTAAGCGGCCAGAATACTCTCAGCCATATTGCTGCCCCAAGTGCTGTGCATAGCAGGGCCGTAAAGAAGACCAGGAAAAACGCGCTTGTCCCGTTCAGCTTGAATAAATTAAAAACGAGTATGCCGCAGGCTCCCTGGCTAGGGGATAGATCGGCGTAACGTGATTGGACGATGTTCACCAGGATCAACCTGCCGAATATCATATTTGAAGAATTAACTGTCCATGTGATGGTCTGGGTTTCGTGAGGGGCGAGGTCCAGGGTCTGGCTGAGTTGCTGCGGACCGTCATGGCGGCTGATCTCTGCTGTAACTACCGGTTTTGTCTCTTCATCTATTGTATTGGTAATGGTTGCGCTGACCGTGCCTGATTCCGTAGGCGACAGCATAGGAGGGCATTTCACCGTCAGGCCTGAATAGCCGATCTGCGGTGTGTATGCCCTCGCTTCGATTTCGCCCTCCAGCACTGCTCCGGAGAGGGATAGTTCCAAAAATATTCCCGCCAGGAAAATCAGCATACCCAGTAGAGCTAAGACGAGCCGTTTTAATCTGGTCATTTTAGTTGGGCCTGCGCCGTAGCAGCCATAGCGATATGCTTTGAAGGCCGATCAAAACAAGAATAGCAACCGTGAAGGCAGTCAATATTCCTGCCGGCTCAAGCAGGATGGCTAAAACAAAAAAGAAGCTTGCAAAGGAGAACAATCCCATTAATAAACCGCGCAGGACATTAACCGCGGCATCCAACCCGTATTGGTGATGAGCAAAGGCTGCCAGCGTTGCAGTGAATATCGGAAAAGGAGCCAGTAATCCGGTCAGGCGCGCGCCAAAGGCAGGCGCCAGGCCGGTGATGAGCAGCACGAAGACGGTCGCGATCGTCATCCGCAGCGGAATGTCCCAACGCGCCGGTAGGCTTTCGGTCGGGACCGCATCGGTTGTATCCGGGAGCAGCCGGATCGCAAGCGCGAAACCCAGGAATACCAACGCGCATAGCGGTATAAGTGGAAAGGTCACTCGTTGGAGGACGGCTGTAACAACTGCAAAGGCAAGAGTGGAAGCTGCTAATGTGGGCAGCCATTTCAAGCGCGAGGCCAGGCGCGCATAACACAGGACAAAGGCCGCCTGCGAGAAGCCGCCTGCCAGCGTTCCCGCCGCGGCGGTTGCTGCAAAAGATGTGCCGTGGGTCAGGGCCAGGAAGAAGGTGATTGGGCCGGTGGTTAGCGGGAGAGCTACGAGCCATCCGCTAATCGAATGTCCCCAGCGGCGGCCTGCCAGACTGGCTGACCCGATCAGGGTGGGGGTTACGAAGATTTTAAGCAGAAGCGAATTCATGAACGGATTGCGATCTTCATCAATTGTGGCTCGGCAATCCGGAAGTAATCATCCACGTTCATAAAGATGGAGCGGTCCAGGCGGCCGGCATTGAACACCACTTCCTGATTCTCCCGGATAAACGGGTCGGCCAGGACGAGAAGATGGTCATTAAATGAAAAAGGCGGGATCGAACCGATCAGACAGCCTGTCAATTCCTGGGCTTTCTCGCGCGCAGCAATGGCAATGCTGATCGCATTGTAATGGGCCTTGATGCCGTCCAGGTCCACCCGGCAGTCACCCGGGACGTTGGCCAGACAATAGATATTCTCTTTTTTATTCAACCGGACCTGCACCACGATGGACTTGATGGCCTGTTCCAGGCGGTTACCGCGTACCTTGCTGATGACCTCGGTGTGACCTTCTGGTTCGTGTTCGATCACCCGGTAGACGGCACCTTTGTCATCCAGCAATGCGCGCAGTCGTTCATGGACATCTGGTGGTTCGGTGCTCATAAATTGTACGCTGCGATGGCGGTTTGTACTTCAGCGATCAAGGCTTTCACTTTTGCAACACCGGCTTCATCGGCCCACAGCAGGACCGGATCATATAACAACTTGATGGTGAGCAGGTATTTTCCTTTGTTATTGGGTTCAAGTTGGAAGCCCTTGATATGCGAGATATGAAATCGTTTGCTGCCATCCACAAAAAAACATTCCAGTATTTCACCATCGAATGCCAGGATGGTGGGATCGGGTTCTGAAAGCTTAACCTTGATCATTGATTGCTCCTCCATCGATCATTTCGGCGCGTAGACGGCATAGCCGCGCGCCGGCGCGAAGAACTGGCCGCGTCCATCGGGGCCGGTGGATTGGTCCAGCGGCCGTGACCGGTCGCTCCGGCCCCACCATGCCGCGGGTTCGAATGTGGTATTTTGCCATCGCGTTGTAACCCACCCACCGTGCCAGGATTCGCCGCGGTTGTTAAGCACATAGATCAATCCGGACTTATCGGCATACCCGGAACGCTGCATGATATACAGGTCGTCGTCAAGGTAAAGTGCTTCGGTTGCACCGCCCGCGTATTTCTCATGAGTCTGCACCAGAGCCGAGATACCGTTGGGCGTATCGGCCAGGGCCAGGTTGTAATTGAAATAATCCTGCCAGAATACGCAGGGATAGCCTTCGTGGGTAAGGATGTAACTATACGCCAGCAGTTTGTCATTCACAATGGGACGGCCCTCGTCGCGCAAGTCGTGGTTCTCCGCGAAGGTAACAACGAACCGCGGCTGTTTCTGCAAGACGGTTTCCCAGGTGGCCAGGTTGCGCAGGCTGAAACCATATTGATCGCACAGTGCTTTGAGCATTTCGCGCAATGGGAAGTCGAAGGCGTCCACCGGGTTGCTGTTGGAGAAGTTGGCCAGGTCCACCC
>CAZPCR010000285.1:0-4597 GCA_964585035.1 uncultured Anaerolineaceae bacterium | reverse complement strand
AGTGAGCTCATCTTCCGTGTTACGGTCGGGCCGGTGGCGAAAGACCTGGTGGGCGAGAGGATACAACCCGGCAAGGGGATAGTCGGGCGTGCCGTTACCACTGGCGGCCCCGTCATCGAGAACGACGTCCAGCACTCCGAGGGCTGGAACCCGGACTCTGATAATAAGACGGGGTTTACGACGCGGGCTCTAATGGCGGTGCCTCTGCGCGCCAAGGATACCCTGATCGGTGTGATCGAAGTGATCAACCGCCGCGATGGTCTGCCCTTCGTGGAAGAAGACCAAACTTTATTGACCGCTTTTGCCGGACAGGCTGCTGTGGCCATGGAAAATGCACGCCTTTACACGTTGACTGACCAGGAGCTTGCCGCCCGCGTGGAAGAACTATCGGTCATGCAGCGCATCGACCGTGAGTTGAATGCCAGCCTTGAAATGGATCGGGCCATGCGCATTACGCTCGAATGGGCGCTGCGCCAGAGCGAGGCCGAAGCAGGGTTGATCGGTATGTTGGAAGAAGGTAAATTACGCGTAATGGCGCAGGAAGGCTATGAAGACCTGATCGGCGCCGCGGCGGCTGACCAACCCATGTTGTTGTCCCTGCCTGCCATGGAAGAGGCTGTGGCAACCGGCTTGCCGCAGAGGAACCAGATAATTCCCGGGGCAGGGGGCAGCTTGCTGCGGTCTGCACATACTCAAATTGTGATCCCCATTCGCCGCGAAGCCATCGTCATCGGCCTGTTGATGTTGGAAAGCACGACCGATTCGCAAGAGGATCTGACGTTCCTCAACCGCTTAAGCGATCATGCAGCCATCGCGATCTCCAACGCGCAGCTGTATGGCGAGGTCCAGCGGGCAAACATAGCGAAGAGCGATTTCGTGTCATTCGTAGCTCATGAACTCAAGAACCCCATGACTTCCATCAAGGGTTATTCCGAGTTACTGGCAGCTGGGGCCGTGGGAGCCATCAATACCCAGCAGGCTAATTTCCTCAATACCATTCGTTCGAACGTGGAACGTATGTCCACCCTTGTTTCAGATTTGAACGATAATTCCAAGATCGAAGCGGGGCGACTGCGCATTGAATTTAAGGCGGTGGAAGTGAACGAACTTTTGGAAGAGGTGGTGAAATCAACGAAACGCCAGATCGACGACAAAAAGCAGACCATCCAAACGGAAGTGCCGCCGCAGCTCCCGATGGTATGGGGCGACCGTATACGCCTTGGACAAGTGATGATTAACTTGGTAAGCAACGCCACCAAGTACACACCCGAAGAAGGTACTCTGGTGGTCGGTGCCGAGGCTTCCGCTAATAAATGGGATACCGAAGGTTCCGGCAAAGTCGTACATTTCTGGGTAAAAGATAATGGCATCGGTATCAGTCCGGAGGACCAGGCGAAAATTTTCCAAAAGTTCTTCCGCTCCGAAGATCAGAAGGCACGCGAAGCCCCCGGCACAGGCCTGGGCTTGAACATTACCAAGAGCCTGATCGAAATGCAGGGTGGACGTATCTGGTTCGAGAGTAAATACCGTGAAGGGACAACCTTCCACTTTACCGTCCCAGTGGCGGAGGGCTAATCATGACACTCCAGGCTGCCATAGGATTTGCCCAGGGGCTTGATGGCCGCGAAGCCGGTTTGCAAGCCGCGCACCAGGCTCTTAATCGATTGGGTGTGGGTACGCCGGGTCTTGCCATTCTCATTTCATCGAACGAGTACCAGCCGCGTGAGGTGCTTAGCGGTGCAGCCGGTTTGTTGGGCGATGTTCCGTTGATCGGTTTTAGCACACCCACCAGTCTGACAAACTCAGGCCAGCACTCTCATTCTGTAACACTTGCGTTATTGAGCGGAGATTTTCAAGCTGAGTCACACTGGTTTTCCGGATATGCCCAATCTGGCCGGGAGACGGCCAGCAGTATAGCCGGTCTCATCTCTGGTAATAAAGGAAACCAGTCTGTTTTGTTTTTTGCGGACGGTTTCAACGGTGATGCAGAACAATTATGCGCTGCTCTGCAGGTGGGTCAATTCCCTATCGTAGGCGGCCTTTCAAGTGGTGACCTCCACACCGGCAACACATATCAAATGGCAGGCAACCAGACCGGTACAGGCAGTCTGGCCGCTGCGATGTTGCGCGGAAACATCCACATCGGGGTCGGTTACGCTCATGGTTGGGATCCTGTCGGCAGTCATTTCCGGATTACGCGGTCGCGCGGCTTCTGGCTGCGTACACTTGACGGGCGGCCGGCTTCGGAGACTTATGCTGAACTCTTTGGGCATCCCGCTCGTGATTGGGCCTTTCCTCCATTGAGCTATTTGGCCCGCTTATATCCGCTTGGCGTGGAGCATGGCGAAGACCTTATCGTGCGTGCGCCATTAAGAGTGGAGGCCGATGGTAGTTTCCGAATGAACGCCAATATACGCGATGGGTCTGATGCCTATTTGCTGGTAGGCAGCCGCGCCGCCTGTGAAAAGGCCGCGGTCCAGGCTGCACAGCAGGCATTACACGCGCTTGGCGACGTGAAACCAGCCTTCGCCTTGATACTCGTGGATGTTGCCTGGATGATGTTATTAAGATCAAACCCGGGTGCGGAAGTGGCCGCTATCCAGGAGATTATCGGCCTTAATGTGCCGATCATGGGCGGTTATACATTGGGCCAGATCGTCCCAGGCAAAGAAAGTCAAACTCCGGGCACGAGTGGCGCAACACCAAATTTCTTGAACCAGCACATCGTTGTCGTATTATTTGGTGAGGAAAAGTAAATCCGATAAAGTTAAGTTCTCCAAAAAATATCAATAAAGAAAGAACGCCAGGAATCACAAATTTGTGGAAATAAAGCGCTTCAGGGTGGACGAAATGGATGGACGAATAATATAGAGCCTCCTATGGCACGAAAAGAGGGGCGGAATCATCGGGTGCGCGATCCTCTCTTTGCAGACTGTCATTCTGCTGGGTCAACACCTGGTTCGCCAGCAGTGAATCGTCCTTGACCTGTTTGATGAACTGTTCCTGTAGACCGATGGCCGTCTTTTCAGAGGGCACATTGCCCGTGCTTTTGGGACTCATTAACTCTATTTGGGTTTTCATATTTTTCTCCTTATGATCAGCCTTATTAATAAAACAATAAAGCGTTCATCCCGATTGGGACGAACGCTTTGGTCCGTGGTGCCACCCAGCTTAAGCTGACTAATGGCTATAAAACAAAAATTCCCTGATGAAGCAATAGGGAGATAAAGCCAGCCTCACTTTTTGGATACGCCAGATATATGTGGGTATATCCTAGCCCGGTAACGGGGGCAACCGTTTCAGATACTCAAGCTTGCGCCATTTCGCCTTAAAGCTCAGAGGTCCGTTCAGCGCTTTCGTCTCGGGCAGGACTTTCACCAATCGCCTGCTCTCTATACCGTCGTTCAGAGCCTACTCGTCCTCGTCAAAGCCTTTTTAATATTGGTCGAATTATATGCGCGATCCATTGATTGTCAAAAGTGTTCCTGAAATATGAATAGTTTTTCCGTCGTTATATTCAAAAGGGATTTTAATCGCGAAGAAAACCATAAGAACTATGATAATGGGGCGAAGAAAAGTAGATTAAACACAAATTGAGCACTTTTTAAGGTAAGAATCCCGACTGTCTTGTATACTACATGAAGAATATTATTGTAAAAAATTGCAATAAGGAAATCCATGACCTGTTATATAGAATATATTCCACAATTGCACTCACGCGGGTTTCGTATAACCTCGCAAAGAATGGCGATCCTGCACGTTTTACATCACTCACGGACTCATCTTTCGCCGACCGAGGTGTATGAGCGAGCCCGTCACGACCTACCCGGCTTGACCGAGCCGACTGTATATCGTACCCTGGAGTTCCTGGCAAGAAACGATCTGGCAAGATCAACACAAACTGGTAATGGGCACTTGATGTACGAAATAGCAGGCAGTGATCATCATCACCTGGTATGCACTGAATGCGGCGCAGAAGTTGAAATAGAAGATGCTTTGTTCAAGTCTGCAAATGCGAAGCTTGAATCGTTTACCGGTTATATGCTCAAGAATAACCACATAACCCTGTTTGGTCTTTGCCCGAAATGTCAAAAAGCCGAATTGAAGAAAGGAGGTTGACCATGTTATCAAAATTTCGCAGAGGCAAGTTCTTAGCAATCTATTATGCCGCCCTGGTCCTGTGGTTGAGCACTACCGCGATGCACATCCCCGACGGTTATCTCAGCCCGGTCACTTGCTTAATCATGTTCCTGATCGTGCTTCCATTCTGGGCGATCGGCGTACGCAAGATCCGAGAAAGAATGAACGCTCAAAGCGTTCCGCTCATTGCCTTGCTTGCGGCTTTCTCATTCGTGATCATGATGTTCAACTTTCCAATCCCAGGCGGTACGACTGCGCACGCGATCGGAGCTACCATCGCGGCAATCATCCTTGGCCCGGAGTCCGCGACAATTGTTGTTTCCATTGCCTTGATCATCCAGGCTTTTTTCTTTGGTGATGGCGGCATTACTGCGTTAGGCGCAAACAGTTTCAATATGGCGGTCACTGTCCCGTATATTGCATATGCCATTTATCGGGCATTTTCGAAGGGCCAACC
>CAZPCR010000284.1:0-4599 GCA_964585035.1 uncultured Anaerolineaceae bacterium | reverse complement strand
CCCAGCTCTTCCTTCATTAACGCTTGCCAGGCCATGGCCTGTTTGGCCGTTCCGATTCCACCCGCCGGTTTGAAACCGATCTTGATGCCCGTCCGTTCCAAATATTCTCGGATGGCGCGCGTCATCACCAGGCTGACTTCCAGTGTGGCATTGACGGTTTCCTTGCCGGTCGAGGTCTTGATAAAGTCCGATCCTGCCATCATGGCCACCAGGCTGGCCTGATAGACCTGCTTGAGCGTGCCCAGGTCGCCGGTGGCAAGGATGGTTTTCATGTGAGCCGCGTCGCCGCAGGTTTGTCGGAATTGTTTGAGTTCGTCGTAGAGTGATCGCCAATCCCCGGTCAGCACATGGCTGCGTGAAATGACCACGTCGATTTCACGCGCACCCGATTCGATGGCCTGTTCGATCTCGCCGATGCGCTGCGGCATGGGGATCTGCCCGGCTGGAAACCCCGTCGCTACAGATGCCACCGGGATATCGGAGCCGCGCAGTGCTTCGACCGCGTCCTTGACCCGGCTTGGGTAAACACACACCGCCCCTACAGTCACCTTCTCGCCCTGATTTCCATCGAATCCCAGACGCGCCATCATGTCGGGCCGAAGGGGTTGCCTGGCTTTGGCGCAAAGGCGTTGGATGCGGCCGGGCGTATCGTCCCCGGCCAGAGAGGTCAGATCGATGCAGGTGATGGCGCGTAAAAGCCAGGCAGCTTGCCATTCTTTTTTGACCGTCCGTCGCTTGGGCAGGGATTCAATCCGCCGCTCTACTGCGCTACGATTGATATGCGCACCCATCACCCAGTCCAGATCGAGAGGTATGCCGGGATTGCGGTTATTTGAGGAAGTCATGGGTCAACCTTGTTTTGTAATTTCAATACCAAGTACCTTGCTTGTCTCATACTCTTGTAATAAATATATCACAATGCTTTATATAAGGCGCGAGTCCTGATAGAAGTGGATAATAACGAAGTTACAGTTAACAAAATAAATAATGTATTTCATTTGATATATTTATTACGGTGTTTTTCCAATATTCCGTATAATTATGGTCAATTGGTGATTTTTGACCGTTCCCTTGAAAAAAGGGTCAAAAAGGCCCATTCAGAAGGCCTTCTTTTTAATGTTTGTTTAAGCAGGTCAAAGGTGTATCCTTGGGACATAAATAAAAAAAAAACGGACTGGATCCGGGAAAAATTTATGAGCAACTTTATTGTATAAAAATTCATCAAACATGGACACTTACAGGATGCCATCGCTACAACTTAACAACGCTAACAATCCGACAATTGATGAGTTTTCCGCTGCCGGGGGAGTGGATTTTTATTTCACCTTCGCTTTTCAACCTATTGTAAATGCCTCGACTCGTGAGATCGTTTCCTTTGAGGCACTGGTGCGTGGACCCGGCGGCGAATCCTCTGCAGAAATATTTGCCAAGGTTCCTAGGGAAAACCTTTATCGTTTCGACCAGGCCTGCCGGATGAAAGCTATCCATCTGGCAAAACGGTTAAAGCTCCATACCAGTCTTAACATCAACCTCTTCCCAAATGCGATCAACCGGACCGGGTTGAATATCCGCGCCACCCTGCAGGCTTCCCGGAAGGAAAATTTTCCCGTAGAGAATATCATCTTCGAGATCAGCGAAGCGGAAAAGTTGGAAAATTATCCGCGCGTGATCGAGATTTTCAAGTCTTATCAGGATTTCGGATTCCAGACCGCTATTGACGATTTTGGCACTGGTTATTCGGGGTTGAGGATGCTGGTAGAGTATCAGCCGAACTACATCAAATTGGATCGACATCTCATCGCCGATATCCACACAGATCACGTCAAGCAGACCATCGTCAAGGGGGTTGGTGATATTTGTAAACGACTCTCCATAGAAATGATGGCCGAAGGCGTGGAAAGTGCGGAGGAATATCAGTGGCTGCGCGAAGTGGGAATTAATATTTTCCAGGGTTTTTATTTTGCCAGGCCGTCTTTCGAATCGCTCATTGACGTCCAACCGAAATTATTTTGACCTGCATAAATCGAGAAAATTGCAAAACCTCCACCTGCTGAATTAACTAAAATTAGGAGCCTGATCGGGAACATCTCGATCAGGCTCCCAAGAATATGGTTATCTTAGCGATTTAAGCTTTCCGCCCTATCCCGCATGCCCAGCAATAACCCGCGCTCCATGATGAACACACCAGGGTGAATGATGTCCCAAAATCCTCCGACCGCATTCGTTCTTGTCCGCAGGATCAGACGCGAGCTGCCATCCGCCTGAGGGATAATGATAAACTGCCACAAGTCAACCCATGTACCGTTTTCTTGATGACCAAGCACGACCGCCTGGTTTGGTTTCAGCATCGCTACCGTATAAGGCGGTGGACCGGGTTGTTTCGGGCACATCTTGACATCATCGCCCACTTTCAATTCCTGCCATTCGGGATGGATCCGGTCGGCGTTGACGAGAGGACAGTTCAGTATATACGTCTCCAGCCAGGTATAACTATAAAATCCGCCTTTCCCTGCTCCTAACTGTACGATCCAGGGATAGATTTGTTCGGGCATTGCGTGGATGGTTACCGCATGGTTGACGAAACTCTTGGGCTTAACCAACAGTTCGTCGCCTGGGTAGGTCGCCTTGATTTCATCTTCCGTGGCCCCCCAGCGGTCCATCTGGGGAGTCAGCAAGACAACTGCGACGACTGCCAGGATGGCGAGGCATATCAGGATTCCAATTACCTTCAGGAATTTTTTCATTTAGCATTTCTCCGCATTATTTTGTTTATACAGTGGCAACTATACGAAGAATAACACCTTCGAGCACTGGATTTCTTTTCTTGTCCTCTCCACTCCATTCATGGTAATCGTCTTAAATCAAAAACTCCCCCATTAAAAGGAGAGTCTCTACCTGGTCAAGTGAACAGGATATTTTATTTCTACGAATTCCACCCGCGAGATCCCCGATTTCTCTTCATCCACTATAGAAAGTGTTTTGAAAAACTAAAAAATCTCGTTTATCTCCGTTCTTCTCCATTTACACCGTGCCCGTAAGGTATATCAGGTGAATATTCACTCTGTTAGCGGTTCCGCTCGCTCCGGACAAAAATAAACGTCCCGATCACCAGAAAAACCAGAAAAGCAGCGACCATAATAGTCAGGTTGAGCAAGGGTGTATCCAATACAACCTTGGGATAATCCGCATTTCCAGCGTAGAAAATCCCGCGCGTCAGGTCTACGGCATATCGCATGGGTGAGATCCTGGAAAGGATATCCAGGTAGGGTGGCAGGATCTTGATCGGATTAAAAACACCCGCCAGAAAAAACTGCGGAAGCATGATAAAAGGGAATATCTGGTCGGCTGTCCTCCGGCTTGGCAGATTGGACAGGATGATCACCCCGAACGAGGCCGCGAATAAACACACGATGACGCCCACCACGATAAGGCCGAGCACTTGTCCCAGGGAAAATCTCACGCCGACCAGCAGGCCGAATACCACGATCCCAATCCCCTGTACAAGAGCCACCAGGGTTTCTCCCACTATCTTCCCCAGGATGATCGAATAACGCGAAATGGGCGAGATGAAGATCTCCTGGCTGAAATCGTTCTCCCGGTCGTCGATCAGCGAAACGATACCCATGGCCGCCGATTGGAAAAGCGTCTGGGCAAACACTCCGGTAAATACAAAGGTCAGAAAGTTGTATCCAAGCCCGCTTCCCCAATTGGACTGGATACTCCCGCCCAGGATGGCAATGAATAACAGCGGGAAGATCAAGCTGGAGATTAACCGTGCAGGGTCGCGCAGTAATTTCAGCAGGTCTCGATAGGCAATGGTCAGGATTGCGTAAACTTCTCTCATGCATGCTCCATCGTCTCGAGATAAGCATCTTCGAGAGTGGGGTTATGGGTTTTTACCAGTGTTAAGGGGGTATCGATCGCCTTGATGACCTGTTGAGCGCTGCGCTCGGTCAGGTTTATCTTGAAGAACGGCGTCTCGGAAAACGGGATTCCCAGGTGTTGCAGTTCAGCCCGTAGCTGGTTGCGATCCTTGGCATCGATCAGCAGGTAATCTTCGATCAAATTCGCTTTCACCTGTTGGGGTGATCCGAAGGATAGGATCCGTCCCTTGTTGATCATGCAGATCTTATCCGCTTCTTCCGCCTCTTCCAGATAATGCGTTGTGAGGAAAATGGTCGTCCCACTTTCATGGCGCACTTTGCCAAGATATTCCCATAAACTTCTTCTGCTCACCGGGTCGAGACCCGCCGTGGGTTCGTCTAAAAATAGCACCCGCGGTTTGTGCAGCAGGCTGCGGATGATCTCCAGCTTGCGCCGCATTCCGCCGGAAAACTTTTTTACCTTCTTGAACATCTCGTTCTCCAGGCCTAGCAGGGTCGCCAGTTCATGTACTCGGTCACGGTAGGAGCGCGGCATCAGCGAGAAGGTGAAACGAAAAGGATACAGGCCATACAGGATGGCATGGAAACGGATATTTTCCTCGGCCGTGAGGTTGAAATCCAGGCTGGGTTGTTGGAAGATAATGCCGATGTTCTGGCGCACTTCGCTCGAGGACCGTACCACGTCATAGCCTGCGATCCGTACTTCGCCCGTGGT
>CAZPCR010000283.1:0-4602 GCA_964585035.1 uncultured Anaerolineaceae bacterium | reverse complement strand
GGGTCCTGGTGACTGAATCCATTGTGATCCTGCCGCCACACGTGCGATGAAAGGAGGTAGTTCAAGGATGCAATCGGCCTCCGCCATGGAACGCGGCTCGACACTTCGAGCCATTTGGCGTGCTGGTTGAACATTGAATCAACAATGTGGATGAATGCTTCATAGCATGAGAAAAAGCCGTGGCGGCCCGTCAGCAGGTACCCTTCGAGCCAACCTTCACATTGGGTCTCGCTCAACATCTCCATCACCCGGCCATCAGGGCCAACGTGGTCGTCGCCGGGAATAACCTCCGCCGTCGAACAGCGATCCGTGACGTCGAATACAGCGTTCCAACGGTTCGAGGTGGTTTCGTCCGGACTGAAAACGCGGAAGTTACCAGCATCCTCATTGAGCTTAATGATGTCGCGGATGAACTCACCTTGAGTGCGAGTGGATTCGGCCTGCACGTCGCCTGGCTTGGAGACCTGCACCGCGTAGTCTCGAAAATCCGGCATCTTCAATTCCTTCAGAAGAAGACCACCATTGGCATTCGGGTTTGCCCCCATTCGCCGCTCGCCCTTGGGTGCCAGTTCCGCTAATTCCGAAATGAATGTGCCATCCTTGTCGAATAATTCTTCGGGTTTATAACTCCGCATCCACTCCTCAAGTATTTTCAGGTTTTGGGGTTTGGTCGCGAACTCTTCCACGGGGACTTGATGAGCGCGAAAGGTCCCTTCGACCGGTTTGCCGTCGACCACCTTCGGTCCAGTCCAACCCTTCGGCGAGCGTAGGATGATCATGGGCCAGTGCGGGCGCTCTTTGAACCCGTTGGTACGGGCGTCATGTTGGATCCGTTTAATCTCGGTGACTACGCTGTCGAGTGTGGCAGCCATGAGTTGGTGCATCTTTTGGGGGTCATCGCCCTCAACGAAATAAGGGTTGTAACCATATCCGTGAAAGAGCGCTTCGAGCTCGTTGCGAGGAATACGGGCCAGCACGGTGGGACCGGAAATTTTGTAGCCGTTCAAATGCAGGATGGGCAGCACGGCCCCATCGTGGACAGGATTTAAGAATTTGTTCGAGTGCCAGCTTGTGGCCAGCGGGCCGGTTTCCGCTTCGCCATCACCCACGACACAAGCTACCAGCAATTCAGGGTTGTCGAACGCGGCACCGTATGCGTGGGCCAGGGAATAGCCAAGCTCGCCGCCTTCGTTGATGGAACCGGGTGTCTCCGGCGCTACATGACTGGGGATGCCTCCAGGAAACGAGAACTGGGTGAAGAGCTTTTTCATTCCCTGTTCGTCCTGGGAGACGTTTGGGTACATCTCGCTGTAGGTACCCTCCAGATACGTGTTGGCAACTATACCCGGGGCACCGTGACCGGGACCGGTAACATTTATGACGTCGAGGTCATAATCTTTTATGATCCGGTTGAGGTGAACATAGATGAAGTTCAAGCCCGGTGTAGTGCCCCAGTGGCCCATCAACCGCGGCTTGACATGTTCCAAGGCCAACGGCTTTTTAAGCAGCGGATTGTCGAATAAATAAATCTGGCCGACCGATAAATAATTGGCTGCGCGCCAATAGGCGTTCATCTTTCTTAGGAGGTCAGGTGATAGCGGCGCGCCCGTTAATTTAGTCTTTTCCGTTAACATCATAATCTTCCTTATCAATCGTCAGACCCAAAACGCGGCAGACTGTCTTTGCTATCATCCATTCCTCGTCCGTATGAATAACGCGGACGGCCACCCGGCTGGAGATCGCAGAGATCAGAGGGGCCCCGATCTTGTTTTGTTCTTCTTGCATCTCGATTCCAAGAAATCCCAGACCGTTGCAGATGCGGGCCCGGACTAAGGGTGCATTCTCCCCGATGCCACCCGCAAACACCAGCGTGTCCAATCCACCCAATGCGGCTGCGAATGCGCCGATCCATTTTTTAACCTGGTAGCAAAACAGTTCAACCGCCTCGGCTGCACGCACGTCTTCAGTTTCATGCTCGAGCAAGTCGTGCATGTCGGAACTGGTTTCAGAAACACCAAGCAGCCCCGACTGAAAATTAACCATTTCATTGAATTTTTTTGCCGTGATCTTTTCGGTGCGGGTCAGATACCAAACCAGGCCTGGATCAAGGTCACCGGAGCGGGTGCTCATCGGTATGCCTGCGGTAGGAGTGAGACCCATGCTCGTATCCATAGATTTACCATCAAGGACAGCCGCCAGGCTTGCACCGTTGCCCAGGTGAGCGAGAACGACCCGACCAAGCGCTGCCTGCGGTCCAGCCACGCGCGCTAATTCCTCCATCAGGAATGCATACGAAAGTCCATGAAACCCGTATCGACGAACGCCCTGGGCATCATAACGGCGCGGGATTGGCAACAATTGTGCCACGCGCGGCAGGTTGTGATGAAAGGCCGTATCGAAACATGCCACTTGCATCAGGTTGGGAAACCGGCGATGAAATGCCTCGGTTAGCAGGATCTCTTCCGGCAGGTGTTCAGGATCGAAAGCTTGAAGCTGGTGTAACTCCTCCACCATTTCAGTTGTAACCCGCTGCGGTTCACTGTATTTCGGTCCACCATGGACAACGCGATGACCCACCGCAGTCAACTCACCCCGCGGAAAACGTTCCTCGATCCAATCCATCAGCAGTCCAACTGCCGCCGGGTGGTTCGGCGCAGTCACTGACCGAGTAAAGTTGTCGGCCTTATTCGAGCCTTTTACAACAAACGTCGCCTGCGGCAGGCCAATCCGCTCAATGCTGCCTGACATAATCCGCTGTAACTTCTTTTCGGCAGCAAACAGGGCGAACTTGATGCTCGACGAGCCGCCGTTGACGGTCAAGATGGATGCATCTGCTTTTTTAACTAATAAGTCATTGCTCATTGTGATTGCCTTTAGCCGATCATCAATACGTTATGTCGAGGATGCAATAGCAGTATTGACAATGGTCTGTGCTTCTTCCTGAATACGGTGCAGATGATCTGCTCCTTGAAAGCTTTCGGCATAAATCTTATATATGTCTTCGGTCCCCGACGGCCGGGCTGCGAACCATCCGGTCTCGGCCACTACCTTGAGCCCTCCGATGGGAGCACCATTGCCCGGTGCATTAGTGAGGATCGCCTGGATCTTTTCGCCAGCCAGTTCTTTGGATTTGACCTGCTCCGACGAAAGCTTCTCAAGGACGGCCTTTTGTTCTGGAGTAGCTTTTGCGTCAATTCGCTCATAAACCGGCTCACCAAACTCGTGTGTAAGGTCCGAATAGATCTCCCCGGGGTCGCGCCCCATGCGGGCCGTGATCTCGGCTGAAAGCAGAGCCAGGATCAATCCATCCTTGTCCGTAGTCCAAACGCTTCCATCCAGGCGGACAAAGGACGCGCCGGCGCTTTCCTCACCGCCAAACCCAAGCGAGCCATCGAAAAGACCATCTACAAACCACTTGAAACCGACTGGTACCTCGTAAAGTTTTCGGCCCAGTTTCGTGGTGACACGATCAATCATCTGGCTGCTAACCAGCGTCTTACCGACAGCGGCTGCTTCACGCCATTTTGGCCGGTGCTGGAAGAGGTAAAAGATAGCCACCGAAAGATAGTGATTAGGCGGAAGCAATCCCGCACTGCGAGTCACGATCCCGTGCCGGTCGTGATCGGTATCGCAGGCGAAGGCGATCTCAAATTGATCCTTTAAGCCGATCAGGCGCTGCATGGCGTAGGGCGAGGATGGGTCCATGCGGATCTGGCCATCCCAATCCACCGTCATGAAACGGAAGGTGGGATCAACGGCCTGATTGACAACCGTGAGGTTCAACCCGTAGCGATCAGCGACCGGCTCCCAGTAATGGACACCGGCACCGCCGAGCGGATCAACACCCAGGCTGATCTTCGCCTGGCGAATTGCATCCATATCCAAAACATTGGCCAGCTCATTGACATAGGTATTCAGATAATCGTAGCGGTGTGTAGTAGAGGCACGCAAAGCTTTCTGGAAAGACAGCCTCTTTACATCTTTCAAACCATTCACCAGAAACTCATTGGCCCTGGCTTCAATCCAAGCAGTGATCGACCCTTCCGCCGGACCGCCGTTCGGAGGGTTGTATTTAAAGCCGCCGTCATACGGTGGATTATGGGAAGGCGTGATCACAATTCCATCGGCGAGACCGGTCTTGCGTCCGCGATTGTATGTAAGAATCGCAAGAGAAACAGCAGGGGTGGGAGTATATTCATCGCGTTCGGCGATCATCACTTCGACCTGGTTGGCGGCCAGCACTTCCAATGCACTGGCAAGGGCCGGCACCGAGAGGGCATGGGTATCCAACCCAAGAAACAACGGGCCATCGATCTTATGCTGTTTCCTGTAGAGACAAATGGCCTGACTGATGGCCAGGATGTGCCATTCATTAAAAGCAATATCGAAGGCTGAACCGCGATGCCCGGACGTGCCAAACGAAACCCGCTGAGCGGGGACTGATGGATCAGGGATTTCCGTATAATAGGCTGTGACGAGTTTGGGTATATCGACCAGGGTGGCTGGATCGGCCGGTTTGCCTGCAAGAGGGCTGACTTCCATTGGTTCCTCCGCTGTTAAAGCGTTTCCCCTTTGTAAATGTGAACCATATTATCAAGGAGG
>CAZPCR010000282.1:0-4615 GCA_964585035.1 uncultured Anaerolineaceae bacterium | reverse complement strand
TCAAATAAAGCAAATACTTGCGGCCTAAGCATGGATGTGTCGGTGATGCCCAGCAATTCGAATCGATCTTCATCCGCTTTCGAGCGGGCAACGATGAAGAACCATGGGCCATCAGGTGAGGCATGGATGTGTGTGCGCTGCACAGCCCGGTAAAGCGACTGTTTTTCGGGAGGCAGCATGGCGAAGTCGTGTTCGGTCGTGGGGGCCATCGCTTCCAGTGTAATCTCAAGCGGGTAGCCATAGACGCGATCCCACAGGTCGAATAGTTGAACACTCACTTCGGTATCGGTCAGGAACAACTGCCCGATGTTACGCTGCCGAAGGTATTCGCTGACGGCGTAATAATTGGCAAAGTCGCCATTATGGACGAGCGCCTCATTCAGGCCGATGAACGGATGAGCCCCGCCCGGATGCCAAACACGTCCCTTGGTAGGATAACGCTGATGGGCAATCCATACATGGGCAGTTTGTTCTTCCAGCTTGTAATAAGCCACCACCTGTTCGGCGTAACCGACGATTTTCACCACCGATAAGTTGCGCCCATGACTCAACACAAAGGCGCGCTTTTCACCGAGGCTGGCATAGAACTTAACATTCATCTTGTACGAGTTTTGATAGATGAACTCATCTTCGAGGACGCGCGGATTGGGCTGCTGATTTTCATCGGGGAGGGATGAAAGTCCGTTCTTTGAGGCAAATTCCGCTAATACGTCCGGCTTGACACGAACAAAATAACGCCAAACATCAGGCGGCCGGACGTCTAATCCATCCACCAGGCGGTAATCCTCGATATGAGGCAACTCATAAGATTTGGCAACATCGAGATAAGGGGTGATGAATTCCGCTTCGACCTCTGCCCGCACCGATTGATCGAGCAACGCGATTTGCAGCATGTAATGGCTGCCCAGTGTGTCCGTGTCCACGCCAGCCTGCGCGGGATCAAGTCCGACCATGGCGATGCCGCCGCCTTTGCTGTTGCCCCGATTATGCATTTGGGTGGAGGCGGTTAATACATGTCGGCCAGCCACGGGGATATTGGCTGCCAGGCCGAGCACACCGCAGCCACCCTCTGCGGCATCTTCAGTCTGCTTCATGAGCGATGAAGACGCATATAAACCGGGCAGCCCCTTGCGAGACTCGAGGATTTGATCGGAAATGGAAGCGATATTGTTTTTCATCAATGCCTCTTTTAATCCGCCGCGGATGCGGGGAGCTTCTCTTTGAGAACGATCTTCGTTTGTTTCGACATATTGACCACGACCACCGCCCCGATGATGATCAGCGAGGCGATGATGATGCGTCCGTTGATCAATTCATTTCCGAGCCAGGCGCCCAGGAATATCGCTACAACCGGGTTGACATAGGCATAGGTTGAGACCAACGATATCGGGGCGTTCTGCAACAACCAGGTATATGAAACAAATCCGACCAGGGAGCCAAAAGTGATCAAGAACACCAGCCCGAGTAATGATCTGGTGCTGATAGCTGCGAAGTTCAAGGTCTGCCATTCACCCGTGAAAGTGGCAAGCAGGTACAACCCCACTCCACCGCCAAGCATTTGAACACCCGTGCTCATCATTGGCGAGTCAGATATATTCGCATCGCGGCTGAAAACCGAGCCGAGGGACCAGGATATGGCTGCAAGGATCAATGCACCCACTTCCACCGGATTTATTTTCGCGGATGTGCTGACGCTCATGGATGATATGACCAGCAAAATGAGACCGCCAAAACCCATCAAAAGACCCAGGATGATCTTCCAATCCGGCTTCAAACTGTCCGGGCGAAAAGTGTCGATCAACACAATCCAAAGTGGAATCGAAGCGAGGACCAAGGCTGCGATGGCGGACGGTACATGCTGTTCTGCCCAACCAAGGACGCCGTTGCCGCCCAGGAGCAGGAGTAAACCGACAATAACCGCTGAACGCCACTGGCGGGGAGTGGGATTCGGGTCACCGGCTGACCGGCGCCAGATATACAATATCAAGCCCGAGATGAGAAAGCGCGTCCCGGCCATCAAGAAAGGAGGGATCGTTTCAACGGCGAACCGGATCGCCAGGTAGGTCGAACCCCAGACGATATACACCGCTATAAGTGCAATCCAAATCTTACCTTTCATTCATCTCCTAGATAAAGATGTAAATTTATCATTGTCCAGTTTCAATGGCTGCAAACTCGCACACCAGCAGGGCTTTTTTGCGCGCCGCTCCATATCTGTAATTACCAAACTCACCCAACTTCCTGATCACGCGGTGACAGGGGATCAATACCGCGATTGGGTTGTGAGCCACCGCGTTCCCGACCGCGCGTGCTGCATTACTTTGGCCGATCTGATCTGCGATCTGCTCGTAAGAGCTGACACTGCCGGGCGGGATGCGCATCAAGGCTTCCCAGACTTTGATCTGGAAATTCGACCCGCGTACGAGCATGTGCAGGGAACGATCTCCACGCCGGCCTAGGTCAAAGATCGGCTCCACCAGAGGGGCGGTTGCGAGGCGGTCTTCGATCATCCTGGCTTCCTTCCAGTATTCGACCATGGCATCCAGCGCATCGCCTTCACCGGTTTGCACAAAGCTGAGATGGCAAATACCTCTCTCGGTTATTCCGATCAGGCACTCACCGAACGGCGTAGCGTGCAGACCGTAACGAATTGTCAGACCTGCTCCGCGACTCTTGTATTCACCCGGAGTCACCGCTTCGGTCGTGACGAACAGGTCATGTAACCGGCCCAAACTTGAGAGTCCAACCTGGACCGTTGTGTCCAATATATTCTCTGACCGGTCGAGCAGGTCCTTGGCGTTCTCCCTGGTCATGAATTGCAGGAAACGCTTTGGACTGATGCCGGCCCAACGTGTGAACAGCCGTTGGAAGTGAAACTCGCTCAGCCCAACCGAACCGGCGATCTCTCCCAGCTCGGGCTGGCGAGGTGCATTCTTTTCAAGGTACAGGATCGCCTGCTCGATACGCAGGTAATCTTCATTCAACTGGTGGTAGTCTGTGGCAGTGATATTCATGTGAGCCTCCAACATTAAACTGCTCCAATTTTATATATCTCTGCACTACAGGGCGACCCGATTCTTGCTCGATATACACCGGTTAAAGCAGCGGCATTCATTGAATATTTGCCGCAACCAAACCTATTCCAGATAGAAAAGCAGATCACTGCGCCCGCGCAATTCATGAACAGACCTCATGCCCAGGGTATCCAATATCCCTGCCAACTGCCACGACCAGGCGGTATACAGGTTGACGATGCGCTGCGCAGCCTCGTCCGCTTTGACCAGTTTGGCTTGTTCGGGATCGGTGGTCGTAATACCGAACGGACAACCTAAACCTTTCTCGCACTGTGCCTGGCGGACACAACCGATCGCAACCAGTTCTGCTGTTCCCAAAATCGCGCCGTCTGCGCCGAGGGCGATCGCCTTGGCTACATCCCAGGCCGAACGCAAGCCGCCTGAAACCATCAACGTGACCTGATCACGTATGCCTTCCTGGACGAGAAATTTGTGTACCTTTGTAACGGCATACTCAATCGGCATGGCGATGTTCTTCTTCGCGATCTCAGGCGCTGCGCCCGTACCACCATACGCGCCATCCAGGTGAACGATGTGTGCGCCAGCGTAATATGCACCGACTGCCACCATGTCCACGTCGGTGGGGGTGGAGACTTTCACAGAAATCAGGGCCCGCTCATTGACCTGCTTAAGCCAATCCACGTGTTTCTTATGGTCTTCGACCGAATAGACACTATGGAACGGGAATGGCGAAAACAAAGATGTACCCTGTACTGCTTCGCGTAAGCGGGCGACGGATTCAGTGTTCTTGTTACCCAGCAAATGGCCGCCCAACCCCGGTTTTGCACCTTGCGCATATTTGATTTCAACGATACGGGCGCGCTGGATGGTCTCCTCGCGCACTCCGAATAACCCCGTTGCGACCTGTGTGATTACATGATCGCAGTATTGCGCCAATTCTTCTGGATAACCGCCTTCTCCGGTGGAGATAAAGGAATCCAAAGCCTGCGCGGCAAGCGCCCGGGCAGTCATCACGGGCAAGCTGACAGAGCCATAAGACATGCCTGCGCCGTACCATGGCAGCGGTAAGGTTATACCGGGTCGGTGATCGCCGGGTCGGCGGTTGAGCGGCAGGGACAAATCCACTTCTTTCGGATCGACAACATGGGGATGAGCAGGATCCATCTCGAACTCGAAGCCAAAAGCTAATTTGTCAAAGCCGCCCTCTGAAGCCCCAAAGCGATAATCCCATTCCATATCAAGGGGCGGCTGCCCGGTGCGCGCTTGCTGCTGCGAAGCCAGCAATAAGCTTTGTGGCCAGCGAAAGTCGCCTTCCCCGCCAGAGAAAATCTTCAACTTTGGCAGGTCGGCGGTGGGCTTGCTGCCGCCCAGGCTTTCTTTTAAAGATGTTTCTTCCGCCTTGTGCCAGATGGTGCGGCCAATCTCGCCGCGCAAGCGACGGATTTCACGCATGCCCATGGCACCCAATGCTTCGAGCATCTGATCGCGCCAGGCGTTCAGGAGATTCACCAATCGCTGCGCGCCCCATTCGGGATCAATTTCTTCATTCTCGACATGACATTTGGATTTATCCGCCCACA
>CAZPCR010000281.1:3249-4646 GCA_964585035.1 uncultured Anaerolineaceae bacterium | reverse complement strand
TTGGGCTTATCCATCAGGGGAGCCGGGATTGCATTAGGTAAATTTACAGGAACCGCGCGCCGCTTTGAAATCAAGGGGAAGAAAAATGGCATAACGGTAATTGACGATTATGCCCATCATCCTACCGAGATCAAAGCCACTCTAGCTGCGGCAAAGGCGCGTTATCCCAACCAGCGTCTATGGGCTGTCTGGCAACCGCACACTTATTCGCGCACAAAAGCCCTCTTTCAGGATTTCAGCCGTGCCTTTAAGGACGCCGATGAAGTCATCGTAACTGAGATCTATGCCGCACGGGAACCCAAACAGGAATTTTCATCGGCAGAGGTGGTACGCACCATGTCGCACCCTTCCGTGCGTTACCTGGCTTCCTTGAAAGAGACGACTGAATATTTACTTGCACATCTTCGTAAGCAGGACGTCCTGCTCGTACTCTCCGCCGGTGACGCCGACCAGGTCAGCGCAAACGTGCTGGCCGGTTTGTAAAAATGAGGTGCAAAATGAGTGAAGAAAAGAAGAAAACATATCAATCTGTAACCTTGGGAATGCCGGAAATTAAAATGGTGTTGGTGCATGCTGGAAATGATGCACAAAATGCGATGGCCGATCCCGTTATTGTCTATAAAACGAAGGAACAACTTGATAAAAAGCAGGCTGTTAAAAAGATCATCGAGCATTTAAAGATCGATATGTAATTCTTGAAAGCTCATACCGCAATATCCTAATGTATCAAGTTAATGAGAAACCTATGACGAACCCCGCAAATTTTGCCGCTGATTTGACCGCTAAATTCGGCGACAAGGTGAAAAAGAATGTCTCTCTTGCACCGTACACTGCCGCACGTGTCGGCGGGCCGGCGGACCTGTTCATAACTGCCAATTCAGCCGATGAACTGGCGGCGATCATATCGCTGCTTCGGGAAGCAGGTACGGACTATTTCATCCTTGGTGGAGGCTCGAATGTCCTCATCAGTGATAAAGGGGTACGCGGGATCACGGTATTGAATAGGGCCAAAGCCGTCCGGTTTGAAAATGACGATCCGCCGAAAGTATGGGCTGAATCGGGTGTTGTTTTCAGCAACCTCGCCAACCGCTGCGCACCAAAGGGATTATCGGGACTTGAATGGGCAGCAACTGTCCCGGGTACTATAGGCGGTGCAATCTACGGGAATGCGGGTGCTTTCGGTGGTGATACAGCGGGTAATTTAATCTGCGCAGAGTTATTGACCGACGCAGGTCGTCAGAAATGGCCTGTCGAAAATATGGCCTATGGCTATCGGACAAGTATATTAAAGCGCAGTGAGATAAAAGCAGCAGTGCTTACCGCCGAACTGACTTTAAAATACGCGACAAAAGAAGAGGTATCTGTTAAAATCAGTGAATTCAGCGAACGCCGCAAGA
>CAZPCR010000281.1:0-3149 GCA_964585035.1 uncultured Anaerolineaceae bacterium | reverse complement strand
TGGCATTGGTTTCACCAGACCCATCCATGCGCGGGGTCTATATATTACGTGATACAAACTATGTAAAACTCACGGATATTGATGTATATTACCCGGTTTTGCATGGCACCTTCGGAGAAGATGGCACGATCCAGGGCTTGTTCGAATTAGCCGACGCCGCGTATGTCGGTGCAGGCGTTATAGGTTCCTCCGTCGGCATGGACAAAGGCGTGTTCAAAGACGTAATGCACACCAATAATATCCCATCGGTTGAGTCCGTTATAGTGCTACGCTCGGAAATCGAGAAAGACATCAATGCTGTAATTAAAAGGGCTGAAAAAGTCAGCGCCTATCCGATCTTCACAAAACCTGCCAACCTGGGCTCCTCCGTGGGTATAACGAAATGCCGTTCACGATCCGACCTGCAGGAGGGTCTGCTGGAAGCGGCCCTTTATGACCGCCGTGTACTCATTGAACGCGGAGTTGCAAATGTGCGTGAGATCGAGGTCAGTGTAATGGGAAATGATGATCCGAGGGCTTCCGTCCCCGGTGAAGTCCTGCCAAGCCGGGAGTTTTATTCGTATGAGTCAAAATATGTAGACGGCACTTCGGGCCTGGTGATCCCTGCTCCCCTTCCCCAGGAGACGACGACCCGCATCCAGGACCTGGCGGTGCGAGCGTATAAAGCGATCGACGCGGCCGGCATGGCGCGCGTGGACTTCTTCATTGATAAAGACTCCGGCGAAGTGTATCTCAATGAACTTAATACCCTTCCGGGTTTTACTAAGATCAGTATGTATCCGAAACTTTGGGAAGCCAGTGGTATGAGCTATAACGAGCTGGTGGATCGATTAATCGATTTGGCGCTCCAGCGCAAAGCTGATCGCGCCCGCATATCGCACTCATACCGGAGTCAGCAATGAACGGGAAACGCGATCTGACCCGCGCGGAACAAGTGCGTACACGCCGTCGCCTACAACCGCAAAAACGGCCTCTACAAACCTCCCCCGTTACGGCAAGGTCATTACCACCGGTCGTCTCCCGGTCGGGATTGACGAATGCCTCGCAGCAGAAAACAGTAACTCCAAATACCAATCGACGCTTTCAGGCAGCATTCTCCATGGCTGGTTTCGAACTGCATATGCCTGCCGTCCGCCTGCCGAATGTCGAAGTTAAATCGCGTTTGCTTTCACTCTTTTTATCCTTATTCCTTGCTGCTGGAATTTATCTCGGCTTGACCCTGCCTGAGTTCCGTGTCGTTACGGCACAGATCACTGGCAACCAGCGCCTCAGCAATGCAGAGATCAACTCTGTGCTCAACTCATCGGGACAAGCCATCTTTACGATCGTCCCCGCCGACCTGGAGACTCGCCTACGACTGAATTATCCCGAGCTGACATCCGCGCATGTGACCTTGAGCCTGCCCAACATTATGAGCGTAAAAATTGTGGAACGCCAACCTGTCATTTTGTGGCAGCAAAACGGCGGTGTTACGTGGATCGATCAAACTGGTGTCGCTTTTCGTCCAAATGGCTCGGTGGTCAATCTCATCCAGGTAAATGCACTGGCTGCGCCTCAACCTGGATTACCGGTGGTGAACGATCCGTTGTCCCCTCTCCCCTACCTTTCAGCGGATATGGTCAAAGCAATCGAGACTCTCGCCCCCAAGGTCCCGGCTGGGACAACAATGATCTATGACCCCCAAAACGGACTTGGCTGGTCTGATACGCGCGGCTGGAAGGTTTCCTTTGGAAATGACCCACAAGATATGGCCTTGAAATTACAAGTTTATCAATCACTGGTCGCTTCACTTACTCAAAAGGGAGTTACTCCAGTTTTTATTAGCGTCCAGTATGTGAACGCGCCTTATTACAGGATGAGTCAGTAATATGGAAGAAATTCTTGTCGGTATTGATGTTGGTACTACCAAAGTATGCACTCTTGTCGGCCGCGTGGAAGGCGAAAAGTCCGTCCGTATCATCGGTGTAGGTATTGAGCCTTCGGATGGGATCCGCAAAGGTGTGATCGTAGACCTGGCTAATGCCACCCAAGCGATAAAGCATTCGGTCGAACGCGCAGAACAGACTTCCGGCCTTGAAATTACGTCGGCGCTTATCAGCCTGGCGGGCGGGCATGTTTCGTCGATCAACAGCCGCGGCGCGGTGGCGATACCCGGCGGTATTATTGATGCTTCCGATGTTTCGCGGGCACTCGACCAGGCGCGGGCAATCGCCATTCCACATGACCGCGAGATCGTGCATATTATCCAGAGGGGATTCAGCGTGGACGGCCAGGAAGGCATCCGGGCCCCCATTAACATGCGCGGATCACGCCTCGAAGTGGAAGCTCATATCATCACCGCTTCGGCTGCCACTGTTGATAATTTACGCCAATGCGCAAGCGCGGCTGGCGTTGAAGTCCAGGGCTTCGTATTAAATCCGCTTGCATCCGCTGAAGTGGTCCTGACGGAACAGGAACGACAAATGGGCGTGGCAGTTTGCGACATCGGCGGCGGCACGACGGACCTGGCAATCTATGTGGATGGCGATGTATGGCACACCATGGTCCTTGCTGTAGGAGGCAATCACCTGACCCAGGATATTGCGCATGGACTGCGATTGCCGGTTACGCAGGCCGAAGAAGTAAAAAAACAACAGGGCCATGCCGTCAGGTCGGAAGTTGGAGCCGAGGAGTTTTTCAGTATCCGTCCCTTTGGCGAAGACCAGCCTGTACGCATCAACCGTCAGGACCTGGCCCACATCATTGAAGCGCGGACGGCCGAGATGTTTGGATTGATCATGCAGGAGATCAAACGCTCAGGCTATGACGGTCTGCTCCCGGCTGGCATGGTCCTGACGGGCGGTACAAGCGCATTGCCCGGAATTAGGCGAGTCGCAAGTGAAGTGCTGGGGATGCCGGTCCGCACCGCACAACCAGAGAACCTGGTGGGGCTCGTGGACCGGTTGAATTCCCCGGCTTACGCAACCAGTGTCGGACTTTTACACTGGGGTTTGACAATGCAGGAGCATGAACTGGCGCTTAGTAAACCGCACAGGAATCGGCGATCGAAAGGAGATAATAATATGGACCTGGGTAATGTCAAAGAATGGTTCAAGAGACTACTACCATAGTAGGCTTTAAAAGCGGTCATTTTTACTCTCCTCAATAAC
>CAZPCR010000280.1:0-4672 GCA_964585035.1 uncultured Anaerolineaceae bacterium | reverse complement strand
ATACGCTGGAGCTCGGCAACCGCAAGATCAACTCGCGTGCCTACTGCGCCTCGTTTAACTTCCTAGGTAGCGACCAGCAGAAGAAAGTTGGCACGCTCTCAGGCGGCGAACGCAACCGCGTTCATTTGGCGAAAACCCTTACCGAAGGCGCGAATGTGCTTTTACTCGATGAACCGACCAACGACCTGGATGTGAATACTTTGCGGGCACTCGAAGAAGCCCTCGAAGAATTCGCCGGCTGCGCCATTGTGGTCAGCCATGATCGCTGGTTCCTCGACCGCATCTGCACGCATATCATTGCCTTTGAAGGCGAGTCGCAGGCAAAAATGTACCTGGGGAACTGGTCCGATTATGAAGCTTATTTGAAGGAAAAATTCGGGAAAGACCTGACCCCGCATCGAGTGAAGTATAGGACATTGAAGAGGTAGGTTGGCAAATCGGTAAATGGGGATATCGTTTAGGGTTTGATAGGTCGGAAATAGAAAAAGAAACGCCAAGGGCAGGTGTGCAGTAAAATAACACCGACAATAATGAAAAAATTAACTAATATTTCCTCAGTTTTAATCGCTCCGTACGGCATGAATTGTGGGATATGCCGGGCCTATTTACGAGACAGGAATCACTGCATTGGTTGTAATATGGATGGATCCCAGAAGGCAAACCATTGTTCAATATGCAGCATCAAATTATGCGATGAAAGAGCGGGAGCTTCTTTTTGTTTCGACTGTAACAAATATCCCTGCGCCCAATTAGAACATCTCGACCAAAGATATATCACCAAATATGGGATGAGCATGATCCAAAACCTGGATCGGATCAGGAAAATCGGGATAAAGCGCTTTATGGAAATGGAAAACACAAAATGGGTCTGTCTGGAATGCGGCAGCCCGATTTGCATCCATAACAAAAAATGTTATACCTGCGGAAAGCAATATCCATCCCCCAATCGTGAAAAGGTCATCATCCGGTCGAATTAATAAATAAGTGCCTCTTTCGGCCCATTGCCCCATCAGGGTCCGAAAGAGGCTGGAGGAATAAGTTTCAAATCAGGTTATTGCTTATCGTTCGGCAATGTCCACACGTGCATCATGCAGGGCTTCGATGACCACTTGGCTGTTATTAACGGGTGTGTAGCACTGCCCGGCCGCGAGCATATGGTCACGATAGTCGCCAGAGCTGGTTACCCAAATAACACCCTGCTTGCATTCGATCGCCATATGAGGTTGAGCTTCTTCCAGTTTCAATAACTGGCGTTGCTTCATAAGTAATTCGATATTACTGGTTTTTGTATTTATATTCATGGCTTTTCTCCTATAAATAATGACATTAAAACATCTATAGTATCTCATTTCACACTTTATAAGTACAGATGCAGAATATATCAATTGTAACCATAACAGTTTGTAGTAAAATTAACTGTACCCATTGAAATAAGGGAAACTGTTCTCTATGACAAACTCATTCTCCACCATCAAAACCCTCCGCTACCAGGAATTAACAGATCGCATCGCAGAATTGATCGGCCAGGGAACCTATCCGCCCGGCAAACGCATCCCCTCTGTGCGACAGATAAGTCAACAACAAGGCGTGAGCATCAGTACTGTGCTGCAAGCTTATTCCCTGCTTGAAAGCCAGGGATTGATAGAAGCGCGTCCGCAATCCGGCTACTATGTCCGTACGCCAGCAGCTAAAAGATTGCCAGAACCCGAGATCTCTTCACCCGGGCGAGATCCCAGCCGGGTGAGCCTTCACGAACTTGTGATGACACTAATGGCCGATACATTGAATCCCAAACTGATCCAACTTGGTGCAGCCCTCCCCAATCCATCCCTACTGCCCACCAAGAAGATCAACAGGATTATTGCAAATCTTGGCCGTCAAAATAGTCCCGAACTTCAAGGGTATCAATGGCCGCCAGGGTTCGGGCCTCTTCTCACCCAGATTGCCCAGCGGGCAGTCAGCTCCGGCTGCAGTCTTTCACCCAATGACATCGTGATCACTTCCGGTGGTGTCGAGGCAATTGATATCTGCCTGCATGTGGTATGCCGTCCGGGGGATATCGTAGCGGTCGAATCGCCTTCTTACTTCGGAACCCTCCAACTTCTCGAAGTGCACGGGCTGCGGGCGTTGGAAATTCCAACCCACCCGCGTGAAGGCATCAGCCTGGAAGCATTGGAGTTTGCCCTTGAGCACAACCCAATCCGTGCCGTGCTGGTCATCCCGAATTTCAACAACCCGCTGGGCAGCCAGATGCCGGATGAGAAGAAAAAGGAACTGGTGGAACTGTTGGCCCGCTATGACGTGCCCCTGATCGAGAACGATGTATCAGGCGAGATCTATTTCGGTGCAAAGCGCCCTCTGGTCTGCAAGTCATTCGATACGCGCGGGCTGGTGATGCTGATTTCATCTTTTTCGAAGGACATCAGTCCCGCGCTTCGAATAGGCTGGGTTGCACCCGGGCGCTATCGCGCCGAAGTGGAGTGGACCAAATTTACGATTAGTTCCACATCGCCGACCCTGGGACAAATGGTGGTCGCCCAGTTTCTGGAAAGCGGTGGTTATGACCAGCACCTGCGCCGCATTCGCCGCGAGTACGCCCGTAATGTTGAATTATTATCTGATGCGGTGGTACGTTATTTTCCAGGCGATATGCGCCTCACTCGCCCTTCCGGCGGATTCGTACTATGGGTGCGGTTACCCGAGAACGTGGACTCGCTTGAATTGTATAAGATCGCTCATGAGAGTGGAATTACCCTGGCTCCCGGCTACGTTTTTTCACCGACCCAGCAGTTTCCTAATTTTATCCGGCTCAACGCTTCCGAATTCAGTTATTCTACTGAACGCGCTATGGAACATTTGGGAGAGATGATCAAGGATTTGGCGAAAACCTGATCCAGGATTGGATAAGCATATATTTATTAATAACAGCAGAAAACAAAAAGACGGAGGCTTTCTATGCCTCCGTCTTTTTTTCATTTAACAAAACAGCCAATTCGCTATTGTAAAACCGCGGCTTCCACCGAATGGATGGGCGGAAGAAAATCCGCCATAAGTTCCCAATTATCTCCGGCATCACGACTGTAGAATAACTGTCCGGTATTGGTACCGGCATAGATGCCGGCTTCATCCAGGTTATCGGTTGCCATTGCCTCACGCAGGACTACCAGGTGCGCCTTGTCAGGCAACCCTTTGGTTATTTTCTCCCACGAATCGCCTGCATCCCGGCTGCGCCAGACGGCAAACTTTCCGTCCACGCTCATGTGGTATTCATCGCTTTCTTCGAGCACCACATAGATCGTTCGTGGTTCGTTGGGATGCACCGTGATCGGAAAACCAAACCGGGTAGGCAACTTGCCTTCGCCGATATCGATCCAATCTTCACCGGCATTATCGCTGCGATACACGCCGCAGTGATTCTGTTGATAAAGCACTTGCGGGTTCGAAGGATGCATGGCCATCCTGTGCACGCACTGCCCGTATTCAGGGAATTTATCGGGAGAAAAATCCGCCCGCACGTTTTTGTTATAGGGTTTCCAACTCTGCCCGCCATCGTCGGTGCGGTAACACCCTCCGGCAGAGATCGCCACGTACATCCGGTGTTTATCGGCAGGGTCCAACAGGATGGTGTGTAAACAGAGTCCGC
Organism: uncultured Anaerolineaceae bacterium; assembly: GCA_964585035.1. GTDB lineage: Bacteria > Chloroflexota > Anaerolineae > Anaerolineales > Villigracilaceae > Fen-1038. The sequence continues at coordinate 1,029 of CAZPCR010000280.1, read as the reverse complement.
CCGCCCCGGGGGCCCATTTTCCGCGGTGCGGGTGGTCAAAAAGGCTCTCGTTAAGCGTCCAGGTTTCGCCTCGATCAGTGGACATGAATAAAGCTGAAGGTTCGACCCCGGCATACAATACACCAGGTTCGCTCGCCCGCCCTGGCTCGATGTGCCAGACCTTGATCAATTTCTCCGGCCTGGCTTGAATGTTCGATTCTCCAGTGGCAGCCATGGCTGCTTCATCCGGTGTACCGAGGGGACTGCCGGATTTCGAGGCGCGCGATATGACAGGTACCTGCTTTGCCTGTATCCATGTTTTTCCGAGATCATCGGAATAATGAGTTGTCGGACCATAAACGAAATGACTCACAGCCGCATGCAGGCGTTGATCGCGGGGATCCATCTGCATGTGCATGACATTCCAGCTTTTGAACTGGATATCACTGACCTGCCATTTCTTTCGGGAGCTATTGCTGCTGAAAATAAATCCGCCCTTGCTTGTACCAACCAGGACATTCACTTTGGCGCTCATGGAGCCTCCTTCGATTACCAGAATATATGTTCTAACTAAATTATACCATAATTATCCGTATTTAATTAAACCACGAAACTTTGGAAAGAAGCCACAGGAGGGGAAAATTGCATTTCTACTTCCATGAGAATATCCTCATAATATTAAACAAACCAGGAGCAGGTCAATGACCTGCTCCTGGTTTATAAATAAATTTCTCGTTATATTAATAATTAACTATTTGCTACCCTGCGTCGTCTACCTGTTGTTTCGACAGGAGCGGGCTCACTGGAAGCGGGGCTCTGGTTTTTAACCGAATTAATGCCTGCCCGTTTTCCCAACCGATAAAAGAGGAAAGCTACAAGGGCAAGTATAACGAGCGGCACAATCGAAAACAGCATACCGGCGAGGAACATAAAGGCCATCCCGAACATACCAAAGTGCGAACCCCTCTCCATCATGGGTCCACGACCAGACCAGCCAACCATCGGTTGGTGTTGGCCATTGAAACCATAAGGCATCATCGGACGATTTTG
>CAZPCR010000279.1:1862-4693 GCA_964585035.1 uncultured Anaerolineaceae bacterium | reverse complement strand
GCGAAGAGATCCTGAAGAAACTACCCGACATCATCGATTTCTGCCGCGTGTACCTAGGAGTAGACCCAATCACGCAGATGATGCCCATCCAGCCAACGGCTCATTACACGATGGGCGGCATCCCGACCAATAAATACGGCGAAGTGGTGCTGGACGACAAGGCCAGCATTTTCCCAGGACTTTACGCAGCGGGCGAATGCGCCTGTGTATCTGTGCACGGAGCGAACCGCCTGGGAACCAACTCGCTGCTCGACCTGGTGGTATTCGGTAAACATGCCGGACTCAAGGCGATAGAATATGCCAAAGGAGCCGATTTCGAGGAGCTGCCCGCGGACGCAGATGGTGAGGCGAGGTCACAGTTCGAAACGATCAAGCATGCATCCGGCAAGGAGAACGCCTTCGACATCTCCAACGAAATGAAAAAGGTGATGTTCGACCAGGTCGGCATCTATCGTAACGAAAAGGATATGCAGTCGGCGCTCGATAAAATACACGAGCTGCAGGAGCGCTACAAGCACGTCCACATGACAGATACGGGTAAAGTGTTCAACACGGAGCTGCTCAATGCCTGGGAGCTGGGCAATATGCTCGAGGTGGCCGAGGTTGTGACCGTGTGCGCATTGAACAGGACGGAATCGCGCGGCGGACATTCTCGCGAAGATTTCCCAAAGCGCGACGATACAAACTGGCTGAAGCATACGCTGATACGGAGGAAGAACGGCAAGCTGGAGATCGACTACAAGCCGGTAACGATCACAAAATACCAACCCAAAGAGCGCGTTTATTAGTAGAGGCGAAGATGGAAGTCACAGTTAAAATTTTCCGCTATAACCCTGAAAAAGACAAGCGCGGCCATTACGAAACTTATACGGTGGAGGCCGACGAGAACGAACGCATCCTGGACCTGCTCGAATATATCAAGGGCCATCACGACGGGACGCTTTCGTTCCGCCGTTCGTGCGCGCACGGCGTGTGCGGTTCGGACGCCATGCGTATTAACGGGCAGAACCACCTGGCCTGCAAGACCCTGGTACGCGATATCGGCGCGAAGATCACGGTGGAACCCATCCTAGGCCTGAAGATCGTCAAAGACCTGATCGTGGACATGGAGCCATTCTTCGACAACTATAAAAAGGTACTGCCGTATTTCATCAATGAAAGCCCACTGCCGGAGGACGGACGCGAACGTTTGCAATCTCCCGAACAGCGGGCGCGGTTCGATGAAAGCACCAAATGCATCCTGTGCGCGGCCTGCACCACCTCGTGCCCGTCGTTCTGGGGCAGCGACGAATACCTGGGACCGGCGGCTATCGTCACCGCGCACCGCTTCATTTTCGACAGCCGCGACGAGGCCGCCTCGGAGCGCCTGAACATCTTGAGCGAGACATCGGGTGTGGCGCGCTGTCATACGGTCTACAACTGCACCGTGGCCTGCCCGCGCGATATCCAGATTACGAAGGCCATCGGCGAGTTGAAACTGGCGATGATAACGGGGAAGCTGGAGTAAGGGAACAGTTATTAGATATTAGAGAATAGTGAATAGAGAATAGAGAATAGTGAGTGAAAAGAAATCAGGCCGCGTTCATCATGCGGCCTGAATATTTTTAAAGGAACTATTCCCGATTAATTCAATGGTAAGGCTAATCACCATATAAATTTAACAATTTACCAATAAACATTCCAAAGACTACAAGCCAGGCTAAACTGAAAGGCAAAGAAAACCAATCCCACTTGTAACCCTTTTCCAGTTCTTGAGAATTTATAGTTGCAATGATGGCAAGTACAAATCCAATTGGCAAGAAAATTAGACTAAAAACACTGAGAAAGAAAAAACCAAGAACAGAGAATATTGGCCAAGACAAAGCCAAATTACCCATTACAGAAAACTGACGAACATCTCGTCGAATACTACGAACAAGGAACACACCAGACATTGCAAGCAATAAAACCAATGGAATGGCGTAAGTCGAAAACAAGGGATAACCAAGAGTTTGCCAAGCTTGCTCCTCCGTCCATCCACAATTTAAAGTCAGGTCATTAATTGATGAATCACATGGAAAAGGGAGCGCTGACTGAAGATAACCACGTAAGCCAAACCATGCTGCTAATCCAACAATGATGGCAAGCGTGATTTCAAGAACGCTCAGCGTAAATGGCGAACGCTGTTTGTCAGTTGAAGAAATTGGGGTATCTAATGATTTGCCCATTATTTGAGTGAGCTTCCCCTCAGCTGGCGTTAGTAACACCGGGTAGATCATGAACTTCCCCTCATAATGGGAAGCCGTCTGAAAATATTATAAGCCAATTTTAGCGGGTCACTACGAGAAACACATTCAAACTTTACGACAAACCAGTTCGCCTTTGCCAATCGGCACGATCAACGCGTCCACCCACTCATCTATCAACGCCCGATCCAACATCGGCTGCAAGGTTTCGCGGAAATCGATGGCATTGTCAGCGACCAGCAAGCCGCCTTTAACCAGGTTGGGAATCACTGCTTCGTAACATTCACCGTACACTTCCTTCTCGGCATCCAGGAAACAGAAGGCAATATTTTGGTACTGCGGAAGATGTTCGCGAGCATCGCCTTCCACCAATCGCACGACGCCCTCCACCTGGGTAACCTGGAAGGTCTCGCGTGCTAATTTTGCCTTTTCCGGCAATACTTCAAATGTAGTGATGGAACGGCCGGACATTTTACAAGCCATCGCCAACCAGAGCGTTGAATAGCCGGCACTTGTACCAATCTCAAGAATCTCACCTTCGGGAGCACCAGCTGCCAGCAGAGCAAGAAATTTGCCGGTATCGGGGGTTATCTGCCGCAGACGTTT
>CAZPCR010000279.1:0-1762 GCA_964585035.1 uncultured Anaerolineaceae bacterium | reverse complement strand
GCGGCGACCTGGAAATAACATACGTCTTTCGGCAGCTCCGCAAGATACGACTGCGTTTCAAAATCGGTTTTAGCATTCTCCCCGATCAGGGCAAGCGACTGGGGAGATTTTCCGCCGTAAATCCGATAAGCCGATACCTCTGTTGCGCCATTCCAGGAATATCCCAGGGTGATCCCACCCTCCTCAAACTTGAATGCCAACGAAGGCCGGTCATCCGGAAAACCCTGCCAGGGAGAGCGATAGGCCCGATAGCTGGCGTACGGCTGGTCGAATGTAAAATCAAAGAGAACACTGCCATCCGGCGCCACTTCTGTCATCGAGACATAGGCATATCCCTTTGCCTGGGATGGCGCGCCCCAGTCTATAAAAGTATTCCCATCCGGCAGTCTTTGCATATTACCCATGAACTGTGCAAAAACGGGCGGAATGTGCGTAAAACTCCAGACTTGCGCAACAGTCTTATTCACTTCATCGATTTGGTATTCCAAGGTATTCGAAGGCGCAGGATTCTGCTGCGTACCGTGATTATCGAATACGGTGATGTCTCCATTCGGAAGCTGCCTGACATCATGCTGGTAGGCAAAGGGTTGGCCGTTGATGAACTGAAACATGTTTTCTTTGCCGCCCAGCCGCCAAATAATATCGCCGGTTTGCAAGTTGATCTTCGTGATCTCGTCCTGATCCCGACTCGAGAGCAACAGATTGCCATCGTTCGTCAGGGCCAGTGAGTTCGCATGTACCAGATCAATGTTTTTATCTGCCAGACTGGACGTTGAATCGGAAAACGAAAAATGGTCCCAACTGCGCCATTCAAAGATCACATTCTTCGATGGGTCAATCTCCTGAATCACCACACCGGTAACGGTGGCGTTCACTTTCAAATCCGGAAGGACAATGCCCATGCCCGGGGATTCCAGAACAAGCTTGCTCATATCCACGGTCTCCGCATCATAGGCCATAAGCAGAACATTGCCATCAGGCAGAATCTGAAAATCGTGCTCATCGGCAACATATCCATTCCCGGCCCGGTAACTATCGACCACCTGGTAATGGGAGTTCATAAGAAAAAATGTCGAATCCTTTTGATCAAAATAAGACAGCAACCCATTCGGCTGTTCCTTGAAATCAAACCCGGCCTCCTCGTCTGCCATCGACCGGTAATAAACGATCTGCCCCTGATTATTCAGGATCAACAAATAGGAACCAACCGTCCCCTTGGTCCAATAGAAAGGCGCTACAAAGATATCCCCTTCCCCAACATCCGGGGACGTTTGCAATAACGTATAGTGAGGAATATTCTGCGGCAGGGTTAGAAAATTGGAAAAAGCACTGCGCGGGTCGCCAGGAAGAACCTGGCCAGCCGAACTTCCGGGATCACCCGGTTGTTGATTAATGGCAACCGTGAACATATACGAAAGCGGACTATAGTTGGCCTGCCCGTCCAAACTCAGGCCGTTGATATTGACCCTGACCTGCTCGCCGGGCGTGAATAGAGCCGTTGGTTTAAAAATAACCGTTTTGTGATCATCTGCAAGAACTACCTGGCCTGGATGTGAGCCGCTTTTTGATCCCTGTATAGTGAACTTCACACCGGCAGCGTTTTGCTCACTCAATACAGGGCCATAACGGACCACAATCGTAGCGCCTGTAGAAACATATTCGGCATTTTTCAGAGGCGAGTAATATTGAGGCGAGTAATTTTGGGGGACCGCCGGCAAGAATGAATAAGATATAAACATGGATAATAAGCCGACGCTCGCTA
>CAZPCR010000278.1:0-4699 GCA_964585035.1 uncultured Anaerolineaceae bacterium | reverse complement strand
ATCTCCAACCGTCCCGCCAACTTCCACTAGGACAATTTCCGCCCCGGTTTCTTTGGCCACCAAGCCGACCCTTCGTTTAATCTCATTAGTTATGTGCGGAATTACCTGGATCGTCCCACCCAGAAAATCGCCGCGACGCTCTTTACTGATGATCTCTGCGTAAACCTGCCCGCTGGTAAAGTTGCTTACGCGAGTCAACCGGATGTCTATAAACCGTTCGTAGTGGCCCAAATCGAGGTCGGTTTCAGCGCCATCATCTAAAACAAACACCTCCCCATGCTGGTAGGGTGACATTGTCCCCGGATCAACATTGATATACGGGTCAAGCTTCTGTACTGCTACTTTGAATCCGCGTTCTTTTAGAAGTAGCCCGGTTGCAGCAGCAGTTACGCCTTTACCAACCGATGAAACAACCCCGCCAGTGAAGAATAAGTATTTTGTAGTCATGGGTCACCTCTTATTAATATAAAAATCGTTCGATATTGAAAAAGATGGACTGAAAAGGTCTTAAAACAAAGGAAATGGGGAGGGCGGTTAAGCCCTCCCCATTGGGGATTGTGATCCTTGAGGAATAAAGTATATTTTTTGTTTTCATCCGACCAGTTTTACGATATCTTCAGCGGCCCGGCGCATCTCGAGAAATATAAGTCCTAATTTGGCTTCCTGCCTTGCCAAGGCTGTCAGAACCGCTTCGGACCCGACAGAGGTGAGCACAATAGCGCCTGTATCTCCTTTGATATAGACCTGCTCGAGGCTGCCGCGCCCTAGTTCACCAGAAATTCGTTCGCCCAGGCTTAACATCGCCGCAGACATAGCCGATACCCGGTCTTCTTCCACGCCCTGCTGTAAAGCAGAAGCCATGATCAAACCGTCTACAGAAACGATAGCGGAAGCTTCAATATCAGGTGCAGCGGCCTGCATTGATCTTAAGCGATCCACCATCTGGTCAGCGCGAGACTTTGCCATTTTTGTTTTTTATTGATCAAGAACGGTCTGAGTTTACCATAAAAATTGACCACTCCTACGCTTCGTGTTAGACTTGAACGTTCTAAATTTCAAGGAGGAGCCGATGCGCAACCGTCAAGGATGTCTAGCAGGTTTTCTGGAACTATTTTTATTGGATAAGCTATTTAATTGGGCAGAGCGCCGCTTCGGATTTGGCCGGGGCTGTTCATGCAGCGGCTTCGGATGCGGTATTATTTTGCTCTTCCTGTTCCTGATCGTGGCCTGTTCCATTGTTACTCACACAAATTGGCTTCACCTGATCCGTTAATGCGTTTACGACTTATTGGGTGGATTGTCCTGGCCGCCCTTTTGTTCCAATCCCCAGTTAAGGCTCAAGGTGTACCCACTCCAGTTATCACCTCCCCGAGTCCGGGTCAGATATTACAAGGGCAGGTGGCGATCACAGGTACGACAGATATTCCGAACTTTGCCTCGGCTGAACTTGATTTTTCCTATTTATCTGACAAGACAAATACCAGATTTCCCATTCAGGTGCTGACACAGGTGATCCAGAATAGTATCCTAACAACTTGGGATACGACCGTCATCAGCGACGGGGACTATTTATTATTATTGAGAGTATATGCGACAGATGGTTCCTTCCAAGATGCGTCGGTAACAGTAAAAATACGAAATTACTCAGCCCTTCCGTCGCCCACACCAACCGCCATACCCACGGAACCTGCAATTCAAATCCCTACTCCGATATTAATCGCTCCTTCTACAACCCCTACTTCTGCTCCCTTACCGACCCCCACTTTACTTCCAAACAATCCTGCGGCAACAAATGAAAACGATGTTTATGCGGAGTTCTGGCGGGGAGGTCTAATAGCGCTGCTTATATTTTCTGTAATTGGAATAACAATACGATTACGCCGTTCTTGATTGGATTCAGATAATCAATGACCGAAAATACTTTTCTGTTAATTGGCCTCGGTAACCCGGGTCGCGAATACAGGGATAACCGCCACAATACAGGGTTTATGCTTATCGATCGCATAGCTGTACGGCTTAACGCGCACGGAATTAAGCTGCAATCCAAAGCCATTGTGACGAGCGTATTATACGAAGACAAAAAACTAATTCTTGCCAAACCACAGACTTATATGAATCTATCGGGTCATTCTGTGCAAGGACTTGCCAATTTTTATAAGCTGCCTTTAGATAATTTGCTTGTCGCACACGACGATCTTGATCTGCCATTCGGTACAATTCGAATGCGTCCAGGGGGCGGCCCAGGGGGACAAAAAGGGGTTGCATCTGCGATTGAACAGCTAGGGACGAAAGACTTTGTGCGTTTAAGGATAGGGATTAGCCGCCCTCCGGGCCGGATGGATCCCGCCGATTACGTCCTGCAAGATTTCTCGCGCGATGAAATGAAGAATTTATCCGATATTCTCGACCATGCCGCCGATGCAGTGCTGGTTTTTGTAAAGGATGGACTTGATACGGCTATGAATAAATTTAATGGGGAGGTTCGGGAATAGTGTTTTGGGAATAAAACACCTGCTTTGATCCTTTAACTTCCCAGTTCTTCCATTCACTCTTTTCTTCGTCATGGAAATAATCCTCGATAAAATCCGGTCGCATCCACAATATCTCCAGCTGCTAAAGCAGATCCAAGATGGCAAGGAACAATCCGGCTTAAGCCTGCCACGTTCTGCGCGGCTGCCAATTCTAGCGGCTTTGCATTTGGACTTGAATAGGGCGATTTTATTCGTCACTGATCGCGCGGATCATGCCCAGTCACTTTTCGATGAATTAGGGTTTTGGGTTAAATCACCACGTTATTTTTTTGCAGAACCCACCCCCTTGTTTTACGAAGATGCGGCCTGGGGAATTAGCACACGGCGGGAGCGTTTGCAGGCATTAACCGCCCTGGCTCGGTATCATTTACCGTTCGCAGAGAAGCCAGATGCAGCACCGATCCTGGTGACTTCGGCGCGCGCTTTAATGACGCGGACCATTCCTCGTCGGGATTTTCTCAAAGCCTGTAAAAAATTCGTTGCAGGACAATCTTTTCAACCTGACGCTTTATTACGCACTTGGGCGGAAATTGGTTATCAACGCGTCAATACAGTCCTTGAGCAGGGTCAGTACTCCCGGCGCGGTGGCATTCTGGATGTGTGGCCGGCGGATTCAAAATCACCTATACGACTAGATTTCTTTGGAGATGAGGTTGAGTCGATTCGAAGTTTTGATCCCGCTTCCCAGCGGACGATCGAGAAGCTAGATTCCATTCTCGTTACCCCAGCAAGGGAATTCATTATCCAAGGAACAACAACTGGAACCGAGGGATCAGGAATTGCAGCGGGTCTTGATTCGAAAATTAAAACTAAGGAATTATCGGAATTTTACATTCCGGTACTTTATCAGCAGTCCGCGAGCTTACTCGATTATTTGCCATCAAAACCGCTCGTTCTGATCGACGATCTTTCACTTATCGAAAGTATGGTTGCCGAGGTAGAAGAACAAGCCGTTAAATTCCGGGCAGATGAAATAAAAGAAGGCACATTACCTCCGGACTATCCCATCCCTTATATAACCTGGCCGGAGTTGGCCGATGAATTTCACGGATATACAGCATTAGAGTTAGGTCAATCTTCTGCTTTTGAAGGTCCTGGAGGATTTGGATCGCAGTTTACAATGGGTCAACGGTTTGGGGGTCGCTTAAAACCATTCATCGACCATGTTGCGAGTTTGATAAATAAGAAAGAAACCCTGATTATAGTTTCAAGGCAGGTAGAACGTCTCGAAGAACTTTGGAATGAGACCATTGATAGCGGTCAGAGTACGGCGAACAATCAAAAGCCGCCGGTTTTTACGGAGGCCTCGTTATCTGAGGGTTTTATCTTAGATAATGTTAACCTGATCACCGATTCTGAAATCTTCGGATGGGAACGTCCACAACCGCGCGCGAGACAGCGGGTAATTGCTGAAACCCCCGAAACCATATATTCCGACTTAAAACCAGGCGATTTTGTAGTCCACATCGACCATGGGATTGGACATTTTGTTGGATTAGTGCAGCGAAACCTTGACGGCCTCGAACGTGAATTCCTGGCGGTTGAATATGAAAACGGCGGACAGTTATATGTGCCAGTCCATCAGGCGGACCGATTAACGAGGTATGTAGGTGCAGAAGGTGTAGAACCCGCTTTAGATAGATTAGGCGGCCAGGAATGGCGCGAGAAAAAGGGGCGAGTAAAAGAGGCGGTACTTGAAATTGCGCAAGACATGCTTGACCTTTATGCGAAACGTCACGTAGCAATGGGTTATGCGTTCAAGGCAGATACCTCCTGGCAAAAAGAATTGGAGGACAGCTTCCCTTACGTGGAAACACCAGACCAGGCGCGAGCATTGGCGGAAATCAAGCGAGATATGGAATCGTCGCGCCCCATGGATAGACTTTTGTGCGGGGACGTGGGTTATGGTAAAACTGAAGTAGCTTTACGTGCGGCATTCAAGGCAGTCATGGACGGCAAGCAAGTTGCCATCCTGGTGCCTACCACCGTACTGGCACAACAACATTATGAGACTTTCCTGCACCGCCTGGCAGCTTATCCTGTGAAAGTTGAAATGCTTTCAAGGTTCCGTTCGCCAAATGAGCAGAGCCAAATCCTGCTGGGATTGGCCGCGGGTGAGATCGATATCGTCATCGGCACACACCGCTTGATCTCATCTGACGTACAGT
>CAZPCR010000277.1:0-4700 GCA_964585035.1 uncultured Anaerolineaceae bacterium | reverse complement strand
GCCTGAGCTGCCTTTTTGGCGGTTGCTCATGGAGAGGCGCAGTCTTAATAAACGAGTGGAGGATTTTGTCTTTACACATACCGACCTGTTCGAACAGGTCCGCGCGGAATTGACACAGCGCGGCACATTAGGGAATCGGGATTTTCAAGTAAATCCCTTGGGGGCATGGAATTATCGCGGGCGCAAGGATACGTCGCTCGCCATGTTCGATATGTGGCTATCCGGCGAATTGATGATCCACCATCGCGACGGTTTTCTACGCTATTATGATTTTCGTGAGAATATCGCCCCGAAAGAATTCGATACCCAGGCGCCTGAAAAGAAGGCCGAAGAGTTCTTTGCTCATAAATGTATTGCCTTAATGGGCTTTATACGCGAAGGAAGATGGAAGACAGATCTTGAGTATTACATCCATCGCAAGATTGGACGCGATGAAATGAATGAACGACTGGATGGTTGGATCGAGCAGGGGAAGGTTGTTCCGCTACAAGTCGAGAATAACAAGGATAAATTCCTTGTATTAAACGAGGATGTCCCCCGGCTTGAATTACTCGAAGCAGGAACCACGCCTAAAGCCTGGAAGCCACTCGGACCGACTACCCTGGATGAAGTCAGTTTTCTCGCTCCGTTGGATATTGTCAGCGCACGCGGACGGGCGAACAAGCTTTTTGATTTTGAATATTTGTGGGAAGTATATAAACCCATCCATCAACGCCGCTGGGGATATTACACCCTGCCGGTTTTGTACGGCGATAAACTTGTGGCGCGGCTCGATCCAAAACTGGAGCGTGCCACCATGACACTTCAGATCATGGGTTTCTGGGTCGAAGAGGATGCACCCGTGAAAGATCCTACTTTTGCCTCCGCGCTGGCCCTGGGGTTGATCCGTTTCGCAAAGTTTTTAAAAGCGGGGAAAATGAATATATCGGCGATCCAGCCATCCACCTTGCGTAGGGAAATAAAGGCCATAATCAAAAGAGTTTCAGACATCGTTGTAGAAAGATAGATTTCATATTTTCGTAGGTAATACTGATTAAATTCTTAAATCGTTATCTATGTGATATCCGCTTAAATAGAATCCTTTTTAACACAATCAAAAACTCTCAAATTCATAATTTTAGTTCCTGCTTGGGGAGGCTGGTGCTAGAATAATAATATGGCAAACTTGGTCCATTTAAAGTTCAATGACCCGGCTCCCAACCTTGAACTGCTGAATGTTGATGGCCATCCGGTGAAACTTTCTTCATTATGGAAGAAGAAGGCGGTTATCCTTGCTTTTGCACGTCATTTTGGATGTCCGCAGTGCAAGGAAATGGTTGAGACGCTGGTAGGCATACAGGCCGATATCGAATCAAACGGTCTATCCCTCGCGATCGTCACACAGGGGACGCCGGATGCTGCAAAGGCTTTTTGTTTAGATCACGCTCCAGACGTACTTTGTCTTGCTGATTCTGAGCGGAACGCATATCGCGCCTATGGTCTCGAGCGAGCTAATATTTGGCAGGCATTCCTGTCGCCGCGTATCTGGTTATCCAACCTATCGCTACGGCGTGAAAAAGGCTGGAAAACGGAATGGCCCCCCGATGGCCAGGATGCAATGCAATTGGCGGGGATATTCATCATCGGCACGGATGGACGGATACGATTGCCATATTACTATGACAGTATTTCAGATCATCCCCCCATCGATCTTCTGCTGCATGGCATCCTGGGAGTGAAATGGAAAATGCCTTTTGTGAAACCGATCGCTCCGTCAAAAAAATCTATAAAAGCTAAATCCAAATCTAAAAAATGAATACACTTTCCCTGGCTGCGTATCTTGCTTTGAAGGAAGTGTGGCGTAATCGATGGCGCTTCTTACTTGTCAGCATGGTGATCGCTTTGATCACTTTGCTTGTTCTATTTATTGCAGCGCTCGGGGAAGGATTGTCCAAGGCCAATCGCCAATATATCGCCAATCTCGACGCGCAGTTGATCGTATTCCTGGATAAGTCGGACAACATCATATCATCCAGCCAGCTTCAAATAAATACGATAAGCTCGGTTCGCCGCGTACAAGGGGTGGCGGATGCCGGACCGATCTACACCTCCAATACTCAGATAGTATCCACGCAAGCCCCGCTCAAGGTATCTTTACTGGGCGCGGTACCCGGCGATTCAGGGATGCCGCCTCTTGTCGGCGGACGTGACTTTCACACCGGAGACTCGCGAGAAGCCGTTATCGATCGGGATGTGGTTCTTCTTACGGGGATTAAAATCGGTGACGAAATTAAGATCCGTTCGACGCAGGGGTCGTTAGATGAATTTTTTTACCTGCGGGTGGTTGGGATGACAGAAGGTCAGTCGTATTCTTTCCAACCCACCATATTTGTTTCACCCAACAGCTGGGAGAAAGTCCGCCCACAATCGGAAGCGGACCTTAAGGATGATACACCCTACCCAAATGTTATCGCGGTCCGTTTGCAGGATCCATCGGAAATCGAGGCGATGAAGACTCGCCTGCTCGCTCAAATCTCGAATATCGAAGTGGCCGATATTCCAACCACGATCAATGCCATCCCCGGCTATTCCGCGCAGCAGGGCACAGTACAAACGCAAGGGGTATTTACATTATTGATCGGGATTTTAGTCATCGGTGGATTTTTTCAAATCCAGATTTTGCAAAAGGTTCCGCAGATCGGAGTATTGAAGGCCATCGGCTCATCGAACGCAGTCGTAGGCGCTGCGGCTGTGATCCAAATTATTGTCGTGACCGCCGTCGGTGTCGCATTCGGCGGCGGAATGACGTATCTCTTTTCACTGGGTTTTCCGCTGACGATCCCACTCGTGTTCAATGGGATGAGTTCGCTGGTGGCAATCGTTGCGCTTTTATTGATAGGTCCGGTCGGTGGGTTGGTGTCTATTATTTACGCTGTGCGGATCGAACCGCTAAAAGCTTTACGGTTGCAGTGAGGTTATTTAATGAAACCGGTTGTTCTCGAAGTTCGTGATCTAGTAAAGACCTTTATTCTCGACGGGTCACCGCTTAATGCCGTTGATCATGTCTCATTTCAGGTTCGAAACGGTGAGTTTGTGGCATTAGTGGGGCCGAGCGGATCGGGCAAGACCACTCTGCTATCCATGCTGGCAGCCTTACTATTGCCTTCCAGAGGGGAAATATTTATAGATGGTCATGAACTATCGAAAATGAACGATTCGGAGCGGGTCAAATTACGCCGGGCTCGTATCGGCTTTACCTTTCAATCCAACAATCTGATCCCGTATTTGACCGCACGCGAGAACGTCGAGTTCATGCTGCGCCTTAATGATCGGCTGGATAAAGTTGGACGCATTCGCACGGAGGAATTGCTTGCACGCCTGGGTTTGGAAGGACGCCTCCGCAGCTTGCCCGCTCAAATGTCCGGAGGACAGCAGCAACGTGTCGCCATTGCAAGGGCACTGATCCATAATCCGGCCCTTGTGTTGGCTGATGAACCGACTGCCAGCCTCGATACCGAACGCGCCATCCAGGTCGTTAGAACTTTTGCGGCGCTGGTCCATGAGAACGACCGGGCTGGTATTATCGTTACCCATGATCTACGGATGTGCAAATATGTGGATAGGGTTTTGCAAATGCGCGATGGCAAGCTGGTTCAGGAATACACAACCCGCGCAGAAATTGATACACTTGCAAAGGGCGAGCATTAAATATTATGATGGATATTTTGGGAGTATATTCGCTCGAAGTTCGATGAATAATGCTTAAGTAAAATTAAAAATTAATAAATAAACGGTTGGCTGTGAATGACAGACCGAGCGGTTCAGCCGCTCGGTCTGTTAACTTTAGTCCATTATCTGAGGTCTATTACGCGGTTTCAAGATAGCGTTCTATCTCATAATCGCTCACCCGGAGACGGAACTCATCCCACTCTTCCCATTTGGCACGGGAGAATGCTTCGTAGGTTGTTGCGCCGAGTGCGGATTTCACCACTTCGTCCTTTTCCAATTCGGTCAGGGCTTCCGCCAGCGAGCCAGGCAGTTCGTGAATGCCCATCTTAACGCGCTCAGCCTTATCGAGATGATAAAGGTTAATGTTATTTAAAGGCGCGGGCGGGGTCATATTATTGTCGATACCATCCAAACCAGCGGCTAGTATGGCGGCGAAGGCCAAATAAGGATTTGAAGATGGGTCTGGGAAACGCAGTTCGGCGCGCACGGCTTTATCACGGCCTTCGGTGTACCGCGGAATGCGGATCAAAGCGGAGCGGTTCTGCTGCGCCCAACCGATATAGACCGGTGCTTCGTAACCGGGAACCAGACGCTTATAAGAGTTAACGGTCGGCGCGACGACTGCAGCCAAGGCGCGGGCATGCGCCAGTTGCCCGGCGATGAAGGCGTAGGCCGTCTGCGAGAGATGCACCTCATCTTTTGAGTCGAAAAACAAGTTGGTGCCTTTCTTATCGAACATAGACTGATGGCAGTGCATCCCCGATCCGTTGATACCGAAGACCGGTTTGGGCATGAATGAAGCAGTCAAACCATTCTGGGCGGCGATGGCCTTGACCGTGTATTTCAAAGTCAAAACATTATCGGCGGTCTTCAAGGCATCTGCAAAACGGAAGTCGATCTCATGCTGGCCGAGCGCAACTTCGTGGTGTCCAACTTCGACTTCGAGCCCCATCATATCGAGCGCATCCATCAATGCGGTACGTACATGGGCG
>CAZPCR010000276.1:0-4709 GCA_964585035.1 uncultured Anaerolineaceae bacterium | reverse complement strand
GCAACGCGGTTTACGAAACCTTGCGAGCCAAACGGCGCGAGCTCTTCAGCCTCGAAATTGCCGAAGGCGTAAAAGAGACGGGCCGCATTACCGAGATCTTGCAGTTGGCTGCGGTCAATAAGATTAAACCTGCCTTCGTGCCCCGCGCAAAGCTTGAGAAACTTAACGCCAACCATCAGGGCGTGGCGCTCGAAGTCGGCGGCTATCCATATAGCGATCTCGTTGAGATCCTCGAGCTGGCCAACCGGAAGAGGGAGCTTCCCTTTGTTTTGCTCATCGATTCCCTGCAATACCCGCAGAACTTCGGTACCCTTCTTCGCACCGCGGAAGTTGTGGGCGTGCACGGTGTCGTGATCCCCCTGGCGCGTACGGTCGAGGTCACGCCCGCTGTGGTTAACGCCTCATCGGGCGCTAGCGAACATTTGCTGCTTGCCCAATCGAATTTATCGCAAGCCATGGATGCGCTCAAAGAGTCGGATGTCTGGGTCGTGGGTCTCGACCAGGAGGGTGAGACCCTTAATGAAAAGTCGGATCGTCATCTGAAAAGTGCGCTGGGGCTGGTGGTTGGCTCAGAGGGCGAAGGTCTCCATGAGCTGACTCGTAAGAAGTGTGACATCCTGCTTAAATTACCAATGCGCGGCCAGATTGAGTCTCTCAATGCATCGGTGGCGGGTTCTATCGCCCTCTATCTTGCATATCTTGCTCGAAACAAATAGAAAGAAATAAATGTCTCCACTAACGACCACCGGGCAGGAGCCTACCATGCCGCAAGCGACTTATCATTTTCCACGCGGTTTTCTATGGGGCACAGCTACCGCGGCCCATCAAGTGGAAGGTAACAATACCAACAATCAGTGGTGGAAATGGGAACAGGACGGTCACACCGACGGTACCTCTGGTCTGGCTTGTGACTGGTGGGGCGGACGATGGCGCGAGGACTTCGACCGCGCCGCAGAAACGGGACAGAATGCGCATCGTTTTTCTGTCGAGTGGAGCCGCATCCAACCCGCGCCCGATAAATGGGATGAAGACGCACTCGATAAATACCGCCTCATGCTGCGCGGCCTGCACGAACGCGGGTTGACCGCCATGGTCACACTGCATCACTTCACCGATCCGCTTTGGCTGGTTGAGCGCGGCGGTTGGGAAAACGAAGAGATCGCGAAGCTTTTCGAAAAATTTGTCCGTAAAACTGTGGAAGCCTTCAAGGAATATGTAACCTTGTGGTGTACCATCAACGAACCCAATGTCTACGCCCTGAGTGGGTACGCCAACCGTTCATTCCCGCCCGGGGTGGACGATGTCCGGCGCGCTGTCCGTGTGGAGGCTGCCATGCTGCGGGCCCATGCCGCAGCCTATCGCGCCATTCATGAAGTGCAGCCTGAAGCGAGGGTTGGCTACGCCCTGCATTATCGCCCGATGGTGGCGCGCAGTCCCTGGTCTCCGCTGGATGTTCTCATGCGGAACATCCGCTACAGCGGCGTCAACCTGGGGTTCCCCTCTGCGATCAGCACGGGTGTCTTGCGGTCCCCGGTTGGCAGCATTGCCGTACCGGAGGCCAAAGGTACGCAGGATTATTTAGGCCTCAACTATTATTCAGTCGATACTGTTTATTTTAATATCCGTAAAGCTGCCGAGCTATTTTCCGATACCGGCTTTCCAAAAGATGCCGACTTGAGTGACAATCGTTATATCGCCAATGTCCCCCAGGGTTTCTATGATTCTCTCAAATGGGCCGTGCGTACATATCCGGGTACCCCCATCATTGTCACAGAGAACGGAGTCGAGTGCGCCGATGACCATATGCGGCCTCGTTATATTGCCGAGCATATCCATAGGATGTGGCGCGCCGTGAATTTCAACTGGCCGGTCCGGGGCTATTTCCACTGGTCGCTGGTGGATAACTTCGAATGGGAACGCGGCTGGTCGCAGCGCTTTGGACTCTGGGAGTTGGATGTTGAAACCCAGAAACGCACCAGGCGCCCGAGCGCCGACCTGTATGCGGCCATCTGTAAAGAGAACGGTCTATCCTCTGAGATGGTATCCAAATATTGTCCTGAAGTATTCGACAAGATTTTTCCCTCCTAAGTAAAGTTTGGAGATCAGCATGGATTTTAAAACCCAGCTTTCAGGCCTGAATGAATTACTGGCTGCTATCTATGGAAACAGGACGCAGCTCGATACTTTGCTTCGTGAGCTGGGTTTCGAACAAGCGCAGGTCGACCAGTTGCGCGACCGTCAGCTCGAAGTGGTTGTCGATCAATTCCTCGAAATGATCCATAAACGGCTTACTAGCGAATCGGGTAAAGATACGTATTATCAGATTCTCAGCCGCCGCTACGGGTTGGATGGTGAGTCCCCTGATTCGCTTGAAGCCATCTCGGAAAAGCGGAATGACAGCCCTGCATACCTGCGTCAGTTATTCCAGGAGATCATTAAACGGTGCCAGAGTAAAACTGCACAGGCTGATTTCAAGAAGGGTCTCCAGCAGATTGCAGTTGCTCAATTGGGGACGATGGAACGTCCGACCCGCGCGCATGTTGCTGAAAAGCTGGAACGGTTAAGCAATCTACGGGGCGCAGCGGATGTGACACGGCTGGACTACGAAGCCAAACGCGCCGAGATCCTCAAACAAGTACAATCCGAACTGGACGCGCTCGAGGCGGAATACAAGCCTCTGCTCGAGTCGGTTGACGATAATATTGCCCTGCTGGAAACGGAGATCAAGACCGATGTACTTCTGCACGGGGAGAGCGTACAAGGCGGAACGTTCCGTGCGGTTTATACAAAAGGTCGTACTTCCTGGGATAACAATGGCATCGAGAAATATGCCGAGCTTCACCCCGATGTTCTCCTATACCGCAAGCAGGGTCCGCCTTCGGTCTCATTACGGATTGTAGATGAAAAATAGTAACAACTCACAGCCCCTGCATGAAATACCCGAAAAAAGGATATGCACGGGCGTACGCCCCGTGCATATCCTTTTTTCGGGATTCTCTTCGTCCCAGGCTGAAAGCGTGGGACGAAGGTGTGAGTAAATACGAAAAAGATTAACAGTGTGAACGATTTGTTCTGCCTGGTCAAGTCTGAAAGAAATGCTGGATGCAATTAAAATAAACAGCCTCCCAAATAGGAGGCTGTTCTTGAACCCTTACGAGAGATATTACATTTTAACTAACGTGAAGACGACAAAGAGAAGTGCCAATACCGCTGCAACCTTCATGAACATGTCGCTTTTAAGAGCAGGAATGAACTCCGCCAAGCCGTACCACAGGAAAAACAGAACCAATGCGATTGTAGCCCAGGACCAAGCCATAATTCACTCTCCTTTGGTGAAAAAGAAATTGACTACCCAATCGGCAGTCTATTATGATAAACACTATCTTTTAAAATAGGTTGCGCGCCGCGTGGTACAATTTAAATGTTATTTTTGTTAACTCGCGGCCTGCCGCAACGACTGCGGCGGGCTTTTTCTGCCCTATGACCTCATTATCATCAGCAGCTGAATTTACACTTACCCGTAAAACCTCCGAGCGGTGGAGAGGTCCTGCGCTTTGGATATGGTCGCACGCCATACGCTATTGGCCGATCCTCACCATGTTGGTGATCGGGGCTATCGGCAACGCCGCGCTGGCCGCGGTCGTGCCTGTGCTGGTGGGGAATGCCTTCAATGACATGCTCCAGTCCCATCCGGATGTGCGTATCCTGATCCCACTGGCCTTGATCATGGGCGCCTCTCAGATCGTACGCGGTGTTCTCCAGTTTGGGCGTAACTTCGGTGCGGAACTCATGGCCCAGCGTATCGAGCGCGATATTCGCGACGAGCTCTACGTTGCCCTGCTGGGTAAAAGCATGACCTTCCACAACCTCCAGCCGGTGGGCGATACCATGGCCCGCGCCACCAACGATGTGCGCGAAGTTAACTTTATGTTCAGCCCGGGCGTCAACCTGGTGGTTGGTTCGATTCTATTCTTGATCATCCCGTTCTTTATTATTCCCCAATACAGCCCCGCGCTTTTGCTCACACCCGCCTTGTTCGCCATCGGCTACTTTCTATCCCTCTGGCGTTATCTCAAAACGATGTCCCCGATAACCGATGAAGTCCGCCAAACGTTCGGTGAGATGAATACTCACCTCTCCGAAGTGCTTGACGGCGTGGAGATCATGAAAGGCGCCGCCCAGGAAGGCGCCGAGGTGGATACTTTTGTCACCAATGCGCGCCGCGTACGAGATGCCTTTGTGCGCCAGGGTGATATCGAGGCCCGTTTTATTCCCAACCTGTTGATTGGCCTGGTCTATGCCGGTGGCTTGTTCCACGCCCTCTTGCTTTTCCGCGCTGGCATCATCAATACCGGCGCTGTGGTTGCTTACTTTGGTTTGCTCCGTATGTTGGAGTTTCCAACTTTCTCCTCCTCTTTTGCGTACACACAAATATCGCTTGGGGTTTCGGGTGCAAGGCGTATTCTGGAATTGATGAACGAAGAGACCAATCTCGACCAGAACACCTCCGGTCTCACTAAGGTTATGCGGGGTGAAATCGAATTCCGCGATGTTTCGTTCGCTTATCCGGCCAGCGAATCTGTATTGCAAAACATTTCATTCCATGTCAAACCCGGGCAAACGGTAGCAATTGTCGGACAGACCGGCGCGGGCAAAACATCGCTTGTTAAACTTATCAATCGCACCTACGATGTCACCCACGGCCAGGT
>CAZPCR010000275.1:0-4716 GCA_964585035.1 uncultured Anaerolineaceae bacterium | reverse complement strand
AATTGTCAGTTACCCGTAATTTACGGGAAGGATGTACTATTCGAACCATTTTTTTCGCAGTTATATTTCTCTCGCCTGCATGCTCGAAAAATTTCATTTGAAGCTGGATAAGAGGTATGAATCCCGGCCTCAGTTGTTGAAAATACCCTGGAGTGGACTCATTCAGGCCGCCCGAAGGCAGCGGATTGATCTTGTCGAAATCGCTTCTATAGATTGACGCGAAGCGGCCTCACTTCCAGCAGGGCTTCGCGAATCGCCCTGTGGGTTAGCTCCGCTAAAGCTCGCCTCGGGGGATGCCGCGATTATTATTTAAAGCTGTGACGTTCATTCTTGACAACTTTTATTAGTAGGTTGTATCATGTGTATGCCCTACCCCCCTGGGGGGGGTAGGAAGCGGCGGTTGACGTCAGTCTTAATATCGAGGTAAATATGGAAAACGAGAATACTATTCGGCGCTTGAAGACTATCGAAGGCCACTTGCGAGGTGTCATCCGTATGGTGGACGAGGATGCGTACTGTATAGATATTATTCGCCAGATCCAGGCGGTTGAATCGGCCCTTAACAAAGTCAGCACGCAGATCCTTGAGAATCATTTGAATTCCTGTGTAACAACTGCTATACAGGGCAACAACCCTAAAGAGCGAGAACGCGTGCTGAAAGAGATTACCGAAGTTTTTGAAATGTCCACCAAGGTTTAAGGATTACCCCCGATGCTTGAAACTACGAACAAACCTTCCAGAACGGCTGTTTTTCTCTTTGTCCTGGCGGCATTCGCCATCGCCGCCCTGATTTTCATTGGCCAGACGATTGCCTGGTTCCTGGAACAGAATGCGCTCGCATCTGAAAGTTTTGCGGCATTAGGCAAAGCGGGCATAATCTGGTTTCTCGCTCAGGCGTTTATTCTAGCCCTCGCTTGCGGGATCGCCGTTGCAGTTTCTAAAAGTATCTTCCGCTCGGTTTATCGGACATGGTTGATTGCCAGTCTCATAACCTTACCCGCTTTAGGTCTGCGCTTCCTTGGACCCAATAACGATCAAGTAGGCGCGTTCCTGCAAATTCTTTTAGGTCTGATTGGTGGGGCGGCGGTATTAATAATACGCAAGCGTGAATTTAAGTTTGACAGGCGTTCCTTGTTTGCTCTTGCCATTGTTCCGCTTGGGATTTGGCCCTTCCTTTTATGGGGTTCATTGGGGTCAGGTACCGATATAATTTTAAACTTGCTTGCGGGTCTGGCGTTTGGTTTACTCGTTTCTAGCCTGGTTGTGACCACGGAAAGGAACAGGTTTCTCAACGGCCTTGGGCTGGGTGTACTGGTCGCTATTCTGGCTTCCTCATTTGGATACGACGGTGGCCAGTTGCTTTTGATTGTCGTCCTGCCGATGTTCGGGTTTGCTCTTGTGGATGTCGCTCCCTCTGCCGCCGCGACGACCCTTGGGTTTGGGCTGCTGGCTGCTGCGCCGTTGATTTTCATTGACCCGACCGAATTGACTATTGTGCTTGGGGATTTGCTTCCCTGGGCTATGAAGGCCTCTTTCTTGATGATGGGCCTCGGCTTGTTGATCAGCCTCTTGGTTTGCCTTGGCTCCCGGTGGTCGCACCGCCCGGCCTTCAATCCGTTGATCGCATCAATTCTCACCTGGGCTTTGGCGTTCATTGCATTCGGTTTCTTTGGCCAGCATGGCTTTTACGGCGACCGTCTCTTTGTGATTCTTAAGGACCAGGCTGACGTTTCTCAGGCGGCTCAGATCAAGGACCTCGGTCAACGCCGGACTTTTGTCTATAAGACTTTAACAGCTAAAGCCGACTCGACTCAGGCCAGTCTGCGCCGGACCTTGGATCGTTTTGGGATCCATTACACGCCTTATTATTTGGTCAATGGGATGGAAGTTAATGGGAGCGCGCTGGTGCGTTTGTATTTGCTCAGTCGGCGAGAAGTCGACCGGATAATTCCGAGCCCTCGTTTGCGGGCAATCCCGCAGCTTACCCCACCGATGAGCGGAGACCTCACTTCCGTGCTTCAGGATCCGGGTTGGAATATAACCATGATCGGTGCGGATAAGGTCTGGAAGGATTTCGGCGTGACCGGCAAAGGTATAGTTGTCGGACAGTCAGATACCGGCGTGGACGGAGCACATCCTGCCTTGAAAGATTCCTATCGTGGGCTGACGCAGGGCAATGACTATAACTGGTATGACCCATGGACCAATTCCAAGTCGCCCAACGACCAGGAGGGTCATGGCACTCATACATTGGGGATTGTCCTCGGCCAGGGCGGCATCGGCGTAGCGCCTGGCGCTCAATGGATGGCTTGTGTTAATCTCGAACGCAATCTGGGCGACACGGCGCTATATTTGAACTGCATGCAGTTCATGCTGGCTCCGTTTCCGCATAATGGCGATCCGTTCAAGGATGGCGACCCGCTGCGTGCCGCGGATGTGCTCAATAATTCATGGGGTTGTCCCACTTTGGAAGGCTGTGATGCCGAGTCCTTGCGTCCCGCGGTTGATGCCTTACACGCAGCCGGGATATTTACAGTGGTGTCGGCCGGTAACGATGGTCCGGTATGCGCTACCCTCGACAACCCGCCGGCAATTTATAACTCGGTATTTTCTGTCGGTGCAGTGGATCAAGGCGGCAACATGGCTCCTTTCAGCAGTCGGGGACCGGTGACCATAGATGGTTCGAACCGTATCAAGCCCGATATTTCAGCTCCCGGCGTTGATGTCGTCTCGTCCCTGCCCAATGGAACCTATGGCCCCGAATCTGGTACATCGATGGCTGGCCCTCACCTTGTGGGCGTGGTGGCATTGATGTGGTCTGCGAATTCGCAGTTGATTGGCGATATAGACCATACCGAACAGATTCTGGTTCAGACAGCCACACCCTATTCAGGAGCGGAACCCCCGGATGAATGTTTTACTGGTTCCAAACCAAGTAATGCCTATGGCTACGGTATTGTAAATGCCTATGACGCAGTCAAAATGGCCCTTGGTAAATGAAAAAACTTGGTAACTTCTCACAACCCCCTGAATAAAGTACCCTGGAGAAGTTACATATCTAATATAAAGGAGATATCGAAATGAATACCATTACTTACTCTGTTCCTGCCATCCATTGTATGCACTGCACTCACACCATTGAGTTGGAAGTCGGTGAGCTGGAAGGTGTGAAATCGGTCAAAGCCGAACTCGACACCAAGAATGTCACAATAGCCTTCGACGCGCCGGCGAGCGAAGACAAGATCAAAGCTTTACTAGCTGAGATCGAATATCCTGCTGCAACGTAGATTCCGACATCATTCAATAGCCTGAGTGTGCAGATACAGTAGACGGTTCTTTGGAAAAGAAAGCCCCAAAAATCTCTGTTTATCTCCGGTCACATCGTACCCGTAGGGTATCTCCGGTGGATTATCACTTGATAAACACTTTCTAATGTAGATCGGTAGATTATCGTGTCTGAGACAAAACAATTAACGTTACCTATTACTGGCATGTACTGTGCTAACTGTGTCACGACCATCGAACGCAATTTAAAGAAGGTCAATGGTGTGCAGTCGGCGGTAGTGAATCTGTCTTCCGAACGAGCCCTTGTTCAATATGACCCAGCGGCTGCGGGGTTGGGAGATTTGATCGGTCGCGTCGAACGTGCCGGATACGGCATAGCTACCGGTGAAGCCGATCTCACCATTAAGCGTCTTGCCGACGATAATGATGCACGCCGCCTCGAGAAAGCTCTTCTCAAACTCGAGGGCGTGTTGGACGCACAGGTTAACCTCACAACGGAACATGCCCGCATAAAGTATGTGCCGACCATTGTGAGTCAAGCCGAGATACGGCAGGCCGTAGCGAAGGCCGGGTTCGAAGCCTTGGAATTGGGTGGTAATGCCGAAGATGCGGAAGCTCAGGCCCGTCAGCATGAAATCGACCTCCAGCGCCGTTTGTTGATCACCGGCTTGCTCTTCACAATTCCCTTGTTCTTGTTTTCGATGATGCGCGATTTCGGGCTTCTGCCATCGTTCTTTTATATGGCGGGCACCCTGCCGGGTGCAATGGCCGAATCGAAGCCGTGGGTCAACTGGCTGATGGGAGCGCTGGCCACACCTGTGCAGTTTTACGTAGGTTGGCAGTATTACATCGGCGCATTCAAATCCCTTCGCAGCGGCTCGGCCAATATGGATGTGCTTATCGCCATGGGCTCGTCGGTCGCATATTTCTATTCGCTCTTTGTCGCGGCCGGCCTGATTGCGGGACCTGTTTATTTTGAGACGGCTGCGGTCATTATCACGTTGATCCGGCTCGGAAAATTCTTGGAAGCACGCGCGAAAGGGCGCACGTCCGATGCCATCAAGAAGTTAATGGGGCTCCGGGCCAGAACTGCACGTGTTGTTCGTGCCGGACTTGAAATGGATATATCCGTGGACGATGTACGCGTCGGTGATATTGTCCTTGTACGTCCCGGTGAAAAGATCCCGGTGGACGGTGTGGTGATCGAAGGCCGGTCGGCGTTGGATGAATCGATGTTGACCGGTGAGTCTATGCCGGTCGATAAAGGTCCAGGCGACCCGGTGATCGGCGCTACATTAAACAAACTGGGCTTGCTCAAGTTTGAGGCCACCAAGGTCGGTAAAGAAACTGCTCTGGCGCAGATCGTCAAACTTGTCGAAGATGCCCAGGGTAGCAAGGCCTCGATTCAAAAACTTGCAGACCGGGTTTCGG
>CAZPCR010000274.1:0-4720 GCA_964585035.1 uncultured Anaerolineaceae bacterium | reverse complement strand
ACATCCCAGCCAAGTAGATGTTCGCCGGAAGATCAGGAAATTCTGTTTTCGCCCCACAAGGTTGAATTTCGGCGCTGGGATCATGGCATTTCCCTGCACATGGAGATCACCGTCGGAGAGGACGAGGTGGAAATCAGGCGGGTTACTCTCTTGAATGACAGTGATCACACCCGGCGGCTGAAACTGATCAGTTATGGCGAAGTAGTGCTCGCGCCCCAGGCAACCGACCAGCGTCATCCGGCATTTAATAAACTCTTCATTGAGAGCGAATATCTGCCGAATGGGAACGCCCTTTTATTCAATCGCCGTCAACGCTCACCCGATGAAAAACCTGTTTATTTGGCCCATGCTCTGGTTGTCGAGTCCGGTATTAAACTGACTCGTGAGTATGAGAGTGACCGTGCCCTATTCTTGGGTCGTGGACACCCAGCGCGTTCACCGCTGGCGCTGGAAAACAAGGATTCACACCTTACCGGAACGGTCGGCGGGACTCTCGACCCGATCATGTCTCTTGCGCAGGAAATTGAGTTGAAACCCCATACCAGGACCCAGGTAATTTATTTGACTCTGGCTGCTTCCTCTCGCGCAAAAGCGCTGGAAGGTGTGACCCGCTATCAGTCAAAACAAGCTGTCAACCAGGGTTTTCACGAGGCTCGAATAAAAAGCGAGAAGGAATTGATCGAGTTGGGGCTCGATGGCACCAACATCGAGCAGATTCAGAAGTTATTATCCGCTTTACTTTATCCCGCTGATCCGTTGCGTACCTCCCCGGATATTATGAGTAAGAACACGAAAGGGCAGTCCGGCTTATGGGAATACGGCATCTCAGGTGATTATCCGATCTTGCTGCTGCATGTTCGGGACGAAACTAGACCCCTGTTGCAGGAGGTTTTGCAGGCCTTTGCCTACTGGCACAGCCTGCAGGTCAAGATCACCCTGGTTATCTTGAATGATCAGGATACGGGTTATGACATGAACTTGAGTAATGTCGTGAATGATCTGGTTTCTCGCATGGGAGCGACCGGTTGGTTAAATCAACGTGGCGGTATTTTCTTATTACGATCTGACCAGATTCCCGAGGCTAATATGGTTCTCCTCGAAACGGTTGCCGGTGTTATTCTCGATGACAAAGTTGGGACTCTGGCTGACCATACCGGCCATCTGACAAAACGGCCGATTCGTTTGCCCGGATTCACACCCGCTCTCTCCATGGCTCAAGATCCTGAATCGACGCCGCCTCTTCCGCGACCGGTCGATTTACTCATGGATAATGGCCTGGGCGGCTTCAGCCAGGATGGAAAGGAATATGTCATTTATCTCAAACCCGGCCAGCATACGCCCCGTCCGTGGATTAACGTGATAGCCAATCCACAGTTTGGTTTTCTTGTCTCCGAAGCCGGAGGCGGTTGTACATGGGCTGTAAACAGTAGTGAGAATCGCCTTACTCCCTGGCGCAATGACCCCTTGACCGATATGCCTGGGGAAGCGTTGTATCTGCGAGACGAAGAGACGGGTCTGGTCTGGTCACCAACACCGATGCCTGCGGGTCCACATACGGCCTATTTGATCCGTCATGGGGCAGGGTATTCAACTTTTGAGAACCAGAGTCATGGGCTCGATCAATCCCTGCGCCTTTTTGCTTCACCGGATGCGCCTGTTAAGATCGCTCATCTTCGTGTGCAAAATCTCTGGAAGCGTCCGCGTCGTATAACTATAACCTACTACGCCGAATGGGTTCTCGGCACAACCCGCGATGTAAATCAGGCTTATATAATCCCCGAGTTCGTACCCGATAAAAATGCCCTCCTGGCAAGTAATCGTTACCTCACAGAGTTTGGAGACCGTGTCGCATTTCTGGCGGCAAATAAAAAGCTCCATGGTCTGACGGCGGATCGCACGGAATTTATTGGTCGGAAGGGTGACATGTCCGCCCCGGCCGCCTTGGGGCGTATAGGTCTGGCAAGTTCGGTGCAAGCCGGACAGGACCCCTGTGCGGCAATTCAACTGCATATTGACCTTGCACCTGATCAGGTCGAAGAGGTCTATTTCTTGTTGGGGCAGGGTTCCAACCGGGATGAAAGCCTGGCTTTGATAGATGAGTATCAGGACAAGGCGCGCGTCGAATCGACCTGGCAGGCCGTTAAAAAGTTGTGGGACGACATACTGGGTACGATTACGGTACAAACACCCGATACAGGCATGGACTTGATGCTTAACCGCTGGTTGCTTTATCAGACTCTCGGTTGCCGTCTATGGGGACGTACCGCCTTTTATCAATCTAGCGGGGCCTTTGGGTTTCGCGATCAACTCCAGGACGTCCTGGCTTTATTGCATGCCAGGCCGGATCTCACGCGTGAACAGATATTGAACTCCGCGCAATATCAATTTGAAGAGGGTGACGTGTTGCATTGGTGGAATCCGCCTTCGGGGCGGGGTGTGCGCACACGTTTTTCGGATGACTTGCTCTGGCTTCCTTTTGTTACAGCCGGTTATGTCATGGCCACTGGCGACCAATCCATCCTGAATGAAAAGATCTCATTCCTGAAGGCGCCGCCGCTCAAGCCGGAGGAAACTGACCGTTATACAAAATTCGATTCGACGACCGCGCTGTACACGTTATATGAACATTGTCGCCGTGCGCTAGCTAGGGGATCTACAACCGGTATTCACGGTTTGCCTTTGATGGGCGATGGCGATTGGAACGATGGGATGAACCGGGTCGGGACTGAAGGTCGCGGGGAGAGTGTCTGGTTGGGTTGGTTCCTGCATGCCACACTGACGCGCTTCGCGGCAATTTGTGTTTTGATGAAGGATGATCCTGCCCCTTACCGCCAGCAAGCGGAACAACTGTCACAGGCGCTCGAAGCCCATGCCTGGGATGGTGACTGGTACTTGCGTGCCTTTTATGACGATGGTTCGTTATTGGGATCGAGCAAAAACGACGAATGTCGGATAGATTCGATCGCGCAATCCTGGGCTGTTTTATCGGGTGCCGCTGATCCTGCCAGGGCATTACAGGCTATGGAGTCAGTCAATAAATTACTAGTTAACAAGGCAGATCAGTTGATAAAATTGTTAACGCCCCCCTTTGACAATACACTTCATGACCCCGGTTATATTAAAGGCTATTTGCCCGGCGTTCGTGAAAATGGTGGACAATATACACACGCTGCCATCTGGAGTGTATGGGCCTACGCTTCACTGGGTCAGGGGGATCGCGCTCAGTCCCTCTTCCATCTGCTGAACCCTGTTTATCATTCGGATACACCCGAAAAAACAGAGCTCTATAAAACTGAGCCTTACAATATCGCCGCTGATATCTACAGCGTCGCCCCGCATATCGGAAATGGCGGCTGGACCGGATACACGGGTTCTGCCGGTTGGATGTATCGCTTGGGTGTGGAAGCCATCCTGGGCGTCTCCAGGCTTGGAAATATATTAAAGATCGATCCTTGCATTCCGAAGGATTGGCCCGGTTTTAAACTCACCTACAAATTTGGTTCAACCTCCTATATTATTAATGTCGAGAACCCCGATGGTATTAATAAGGGCGTTCAACATGTCTTGTTGGATGGAAAGACCTTGACCGATAACCATATTCCATTAGTAGATGATGGCGGAAATCACCAGGTTCAAGTTCTACTTGGATTGACCGGATCGTTGAATGGCGAAAAGAGTGTCCATCAATGATCTTTACACGCGCATTGATATTCTAATTGGGTAATCGGAGGTTGGAAATATTGGCGACTATTCCTTTTTATCAAAAAGAGTATGAAGGAGAATAATGATGAGCGACCGGATTCGTGAAATACTCGATTGGTATCGCGGCGAGAATCCTGGTGTATTGACAAATTTATCCCGACTTCTCAATCATGGTCGTCTCGGGGGCACGGGTCATATGATTATCTTGCCTGTGGACCAGGGGTTTGAACATGGGCCGGGCCGTAGTTTCGCGCCGAATCCGCCGGCCTATGATCCGCTTTATCATTTCCAGCTTGCTATCGATGCTGGACTTAACGCATTCGCGAGCCTGTTAGGTTTTTTGGAAGCGGGGGCGGCCGAGTTTGCGGGACAAGTGCCTCTGATCTTAAAGTTGAATAGCCACGATCTTTTGCATCCGGAGCAGGATCCGCTCGGTGCGCAAACAGCTTCAGTCCGCGATGCATTGCGGCTGGGCTGCGTTGCTGTCGGTTATACAATATATCCCGGCACACTCGAGAGACGGCTGCAATATGAGCAGTTACGGGAATTGGCAGAAGAAGCAAAAGCCGCCGGGTTGGTTGTCGTGGTTTGGGCCTATCCGCGTGGTGGAGGGCTCAGCAAAGAGGGTGAAACGGCTCTCGATGTGACTGCTTACGCAGCACATATCGCTGCGCAACTCGGCGCGCATATCATCAAGATCAAACTTCCCACCGACCACCTGGAACTTGAAGAAGCCCGAAAGGTTTACGACGAACAGAAAATTCCCCGCGCTACGCTGACCGAGCGGGTTCGGCATGTAGTGCAAAGCACGTTCAACGGGCGGCGAATTGTTATATTCTCAGGCGGTGCCAGGACCGATGATGCAGCAATCCTCGATGAGGTCCGTGCGATCCGCGCCGGTGGAGGTTTTGGTTCGATAATTGGCCGCAACTCGTTCCAACGCGACCGGACGGCGGCATTGAACCTCCTTGATAATATGGTTCACATTTACAAAGGGGAAACGCTTTAACAGCGGAGG
>CAZPCR010000273.1:1440-4738 GCA_964585035.1 uncultured Anaerolineaceae bacterium | reverse complement strand
GTCTGGGGCTGGGAATATCCGACCGGCACGCGCACGGTGGATACCCGTATGGCTGAGCTTCGTCGTGCTTTAGGTGATGATCCCGTAGAACCACGTTTCATTGAAACCGTATCGGGCGAAGGATATCGCTTCGTCGCTCCTGTGAGGGGTGAAGGGTAAATGCGGCTTCCCATACTCAAGAAGTTCTGGCTAATTTTGCTGATCGTTTCGCTGCCTCTGATATTAGGCGGCGTAGCCTCGATTCTGATGCACGCATTTTCGCGCCAGGTGCCTGTTCTGGTTTTCAAAGTCGATGTTGGAACGCTGATTTTCATGGCCGGAATATTTCTCACTATCCTGGCCCTCGCATTTTATTCCGGCGCATCGACCCAGGATCGGCTGGCGCGCAATAAACTGGAAGATTCTTTGCTGGAGGCCGAACGGAGTCGTACCCGCTTCCTGCGCCGTCTCGATCATGAGATCAAGAATCCGCTGACAGGCCTCCAGGCGGCGCTGGCAAACCTGCGCGAAAGCGAATCAACCCAGGAGCGTGAGCGCGCAGCTCTGACTGCAGATCGGGCGGTCGAACGGCTTGCCCACTTGCTGGCTGACTTGCGCAAACTTTCCGACCTGGCAGAACGCCCGTTGGAAAGGCTCCCAGTAGATATACCACAGCTGCTGGAGGAAATGATCGAGGCAGCCCAATCCCAACCTGCTTATCGGGAACGCCAGATCAGCCTGATGATCACTCGTGTGCCTCGGCACTTGCCAGCAGTAAATGGCGACCGCGATCTACTGGGGTTGGTCATATACAACCTGATCGAAAATGCTTTAAAGTTCACGTCAGTAGGAGATTCCGTCGAAGTCCGCGCACTGGAAGACGGGAAGGCCATCATTGTCGAAGTGGCCGATACGGGACCCGGCATCGCGCCCGATGACCTCCAGAGCGTTTTTGAAGAACTGTATCGGGGGACGAACGCGCGCGGCGTGGATGGCAGCGGCCTGGGGTTGGCGCTGGCACAACGCATTGTGGATCTTCACGGTGCGCAGATCGCCGTACGCAGCCATCAGGCGGAACCTCGCGGCACAATATTCACGCTTCGGCTTCCAATTTCCAGGGAATAGCGCGGTTACAGAACTGTGACATCCCTGCTACAACGTCGTAACAACGGCAGGGTATAAAGAGTTGGACGGACGAAGTCCGCCAATCTTCCAGGTTCAACCGCCTGCATAAGCCAAAGTGAGGGTTCCATGAATGGATTTATACGTACGAGTTTATTTGTCCTGTTGCTCTTTATGCCAGCCTGCGGCACACTGCAAATTACCGTCGAGGGCACGCCAGCCCCCGATTTAGCAGCGACCGGCACCGTCGGCGCCCTGCAAGCTCAGAATTCGGTACTCGCGACCCGGATTGCCGCACTTAATTCACCGACGGAGGCTGTTACTGCGACCCCTTCGCCGCAGCCGACGGCTTCATTGATGCCTCCCACCGCGATCCTGCCAGTTGCCATGCGGATCACATTTCTTAACGGTGCAACGGTTGGCATGGTCAATGCTTCGATCCAGGCCGGCCAGTATCAGAACTACGTCTTGAAGGCCTTCCAGGGGCAGCCAATGTTTGTCTACGTCGGCTCGCTAAATAATGACGTGACGGTTTCGATGATGACGCAAGACGGTGCGAATATTCTAAGCGGGGTTGTTTCCTGGCAGGGAAGGTTGCCGCAAACCGGAGACTATTACCTTACTATACACGGCGGCGCCTCCACTGAAAACTTCTCTCTCGCGGTGACGATCCCTTCGCCTATCCAGTTCGCGTCAGGGGCAACTTCCGCCACTGTAGTCGGGAATACGGTTGCCGGTTATGACGTCAGTTACACCGTTTATGCCGCTAAGGGACAGAACATGGATGTCGAACTTTCCAACCTCTCGGACAAAGCCTCGCTATCGATCTACGGTTTCATTGACGGACAGCGTTATCTTCGCTCCGAAAAAGGTCAAACGAGCTATCACTTCGTATTGCCATCTACGCAAGACTACGTTATTGTTGTCGTCCCTGCGGCGGGCCGCCAGGTTAGCTATACCATGAGAGTCCAGATCCAATAGCGAGAGAAGACGAATGGTGATGTAGAGGTGCCTTCTTTCTGTTGAAATAATCAATCAGAAGTTATCAATCGATAATAGCCTTTGAGCAGAGACTGGAGATCAGCAGGATCTGCAGGTGATGTTTTGTTTGAGACAAGGTGGCTTCAACTTTAGACCACTTCCTTCTATGTTACCGTAAACCGTTTAATATCCAATTCGAAATCGCACATGGCGGGCATGGCCACGCCCAACCGTTGGCCGGTATTGAGCAAGTCGTAGTAGAACGTCCTCACTTCCTCCAAGTCGGTAAGTCCGTGCGCTGAGCTGCGTTGAACGAGCTTGTTGAAACGGAACATCAACTTGATGGCCAAACCAGCCATCCAAATGGAGAAGGGTGAGCTATTCATATACATCTTCGTTTCCGGATACTCTTTCAGATCCACCCCGCGCCGTGCGACAACTTCAAGACATTCCCGCGCGGCGCGTATGCCCTGCTCTCCAATTTTGCTGTTGCCCAGTACGGCTTCCATACTTCCCGCTTTAACCAGGGCAGGCCACAATCCACCGGTCATTGCGTATTGCGCCCATAAATAATGAAGGATGTTTTTGTGTACCGTGACGCCAACTTGCGCCGAGTCGCACAGGGAAACAACCTTCTCCAAACAGGCATCGTGTCGCCCCTCCACCTGTCCAACATCGACGCTGGCGATGGCGGCGATCAATTTATTTCCGTCGAACTTTCCTCCTCCTTTCGCGTCACCAAAAACGTAGCGCGATGGCGGAATGATCTCGTCGATTTCGCGGACGCCATCCCAGTTTTGGGTCAGGAGCAGGAAGTCGGCATTTCCGGACTGGGGTACAAGCTTTTTCAAGGTTTCAACCAGATGATAGTGCTTTGTAGGGACAATGACAATCTCATAGGCATCCGCGGGCTGAACGGTCTCGGTGATGCGGATGGGATAGTGGCCGATATAGTCGCGTTTGTGCCCCTTCCGGACATCATACATGTCAATATCAATCCCGTCCGGGAATAGTGATCCTTTTCCCTGACGGATAAGGTGTTTGACATCGTGCCCGGCTTCAGCGAATGCCCAACCGTACGTTGTCCCAATAATTCCTGTCCCGACAATCAAGATTTTCATATCTCTTTTCCCTTCTATCAAAAAGCGTATTTTCACTTTCCTATGCAATATTTACTACGTTCTACTGCGACTCATCGTTGCATATCAACTGAAGA
>CAZPCR010000273.1:0-1340 GCA_964585035.1 uncultured Anaerolineaceae bacterium | reverse complement strand
GTCGCCCGCTTTGACCTGATCCAACAGGGCGACGATTCCACCCGTTTCATGCTGGTCGAGGTCTACAGGACATTGGAAGACGCCGCCAGGCACAAAGAGACCGGTCATTATAAGCATTGGAACGAGAGCGTGGGTTCCATGATGGCAGAACCGCGTACGCGTATCATATACCGGAACGTTTTCCCGGACGAGTCGGGTTGGGGATAAGCCATGCACTTTGAATTCGCCACTGCCACACGGATCGTTTTTGGGGAGGGAACGGTCAAGGAATTGGCCTCCGCCGCGAAATCGTTCGGAGAACGTGCCCTGGTGGTCCTGGGAAAGTCCGACCTGCGGATTGCCGAATCGATCGAGCAGCTTAAAAAAGAGGGGTTGACTCTAAGCCTGTTCCATATTTCCGGTGAACCTACAGTTGAGACCGTTCGATCAGGCCTCGAGCAGGCAAGAATTCAACATTGCGACCTTGTCATTGGCATCGGCGGCGGCAGTGTTATCGACACAGGCAAAGCCATTGCCGGTTTGATGCCCAACCCGGGACAGATATACGATTATCTCGAGGTGGTTGGAAAGGGCAAACCGCTGACTAACCCGCCTGCACCCTATTTAGCAATACCGACCACAGCTGGCACCGGCTCGGAAGTGACCCGAAATGCCGTCATCACAGTCACGGACCAGCGGGTCAAGGTCAGCTTGCGCAGCCCGTTGATGCTGCCGCGTGTAGCGATCGTCGATCCGGAACTGACGTACACCTTGCCGCCTGAAATAACCGCCTCCACCGGGTTGGATGCGCTCACCCAGCTCATTGAACCGTTCCTGTCCAATGCGGCCAACCCGATGACGGACGCCATCTGCCGTGAAGGGCTGCTCCGCGCAGCGCGGTCATTGCGGCGCGCCTATGAGAATGGTGACGACCCGCACGCCCGGCAGGACATGGCCCTTGCAAGCTTGTTCGGAGGCATGGCGCTGGCTAATGCAAAACTTGGTGCTGTGCATGGGTTTGCCGGCCCCATCGGCGGGATGTTCCCTGCTCCGCACGGAGCCGTTTGTGCCCGTTTGCTGCCGGTGGTCGTCGAGATGAATCTCAATGCGATCCGCGATAGGGCCGCTCAACGACCGGACCTTGAACGATTCACGGAAATGAGCCGGCTTCTCACAAGTGACCCGGACTCTCGTGCGGAAGATGGAATAAGATGGCTGCATGAACTTTGTGCAGCGCTCAATGTCCCACCTCTTGCAACCTACGGGGTAACGAAATCGGATTTACCGGAGATCATTGCACAGGCAAAAAAAGCCAGCAGCATGAAAGGGAATCCTATAGAGTTGATGGATGGCGAACTAAA
>CAZPCR010000272.1:0-4767 GCA_964585035.1 uncultured Anaerolineaceae bacterium | reverse complement strand
GGCATATCGTCTTCGAACGTTATGCCTGTCAATGGAGCGCTGTTGGGATTTAATATTTGGACGCTCAAAATGGAGGAAGCACCCCCCGTAACGATCAAAGGATTGAAGCCCTTTACTACGGCTATCGAAAGCGGCGAGATCGTTAGACTTGCAGTCGCAGGCGCAATGGAATTCATGATTTCGCCGGAAGTCTGGTTTTTCGCCGTGACATTTGTCACCGGAATATTGTTGTTGTAGGTGAATGGCAGGGTGGCTGTCGTGCGTTTCCCCTGCACATTAACGGTTATCGAACAAATTCCGTCTACTCCACCAGATCGCGCAGGGATGATCCCACCGGACATGGAAACAGTGCTTGACCCGGGGATGGCACTGATGACACCCGTGCCGCAGGTGGTGCTGGCATTCGGTATGGGAGCAACTACAACCCCATCCGTTCCACTTCCCGGCAGGGCATCTGTCACGCTGGCGTTGATTAAGTTGGAGCTGCTGGAGTTATCAAGATTGATCGTCATCGTCGAGAGACCGTTGGCGTTGACGGTTGTGGGCTGGAAGTTTTTTGTCACGGCCAGTACGCTGACTGTGTTAACATTCAAAGTTTGAGTCACATTTCCCGGGATCGAGCGGCCTTGAGTATCGCTGATGTCCCCGGGGTGGATAGTGTTAATATAGCTGCCCCCGATATTGCCGGTGACATTGACCTGGATGATGCAGTTTGTCCCTGGGGTGATGGTTCCCCCGGTTACAGTAATTGAACTTGCCCCGGCGGTAGGCGCGGGGTTGAAGACGAACCCTCCACAGCCGGATACTACCGTTGCACCGGTCGGGTTGCCCACCACCATATTTGGCAGGAAACCATCCGTGATTGAAAAATTCGTCAGGGTTGCATCCGCCGGCGCGCTGATCGTCAGGGTCATCACCGAGTTGCTGCCCTCATTCACCGGGTTGGTGCCATAAGCTTTAGTAAGTGTTACGCCGGCGCCGGATGTATAGATCGTAACGTTGGCCGTACGCGCAGTTCGACTGGATGGGCCCTGAGTCGTTGTTAAATTACCAACGGGTATAGTATTGGTAAACGTGCCCACCGATGTCCCCGTAACCGGGATGGTAACGGTACAAGTTCCAGGAGCCGCAAAAGTACCTGCTGGGATGGTTCCGCCCGCCATGGAAATGGAAGTAGCTCCAGCGATGGCCGTGATGACTCCACCGGTACAGGTCGTGCTGGGTGCCGCTGCCGGGGGATAAGCGGCGACTGACAAATGCGAGTTTGTTGGGGCAGCGAAATTGTCGGTTAATGTAGCGACGGTCATTGGTGTAGAAGTATAGTTTTGCAGCGTGACCACCAGACTGCTTGTGCCGCCTGATTGAAAAGTGGACGGAGTAATTGTTTTGCTCGCCAGGTCGACCGCTCGAATTGTAAGCGTGCGTGTTGTATTGGCCGTGATCCCAATGCCTTGATCATTGGTAAAGTTCGCGATGGGAATCGTATTGGTAACCGTCCCGCCGTTGGTATTAAGCGGCATGGTCACCACAACCACGACCGTGCAGGTGCTTGGACCAATCGCCAGGGAGTAACCACTCAAAGTGATCACCGAGCTTCCAGCACCTGCCACTGTACCCGGTGTGCTTCCTATAGAACAAGTATTGCTCGTTACAGATGTAAACTGCAAACCTGTCCCTGTCGTGGATAGGTCATCGATGAGTCCTGTATTGGTTAAAGCCGCCCCGCCGGCAGGATTGGTGATTGTGATTGTCAGGGTGGCGGTGCCACCGGCTACAATATTATTAGCTCCGCTCGTACCGCTGAATGCTTTGGTAACCGTTGGATTGACCGCAGTAATAGTAATATTCGTTGCGGCAAGCACAGCGTTCGTGCCGCCTTCTGTGGTCGTCAATCTGCCTGCGGGGATTTGATTGGTACGACCTGCAGCAGCCGGGCCTATGGCAACGACGGTAACCGTGATGGTACAACTACTATTATGGGGGATCGTGCCCCCGGTCAGGTGGACGGTTCGAGACGCAGCAACTGCATCGACAGATCCCCCGGCGCATGTCGTACTTGCATTCGGAGTAGCAGCAATTGCCATTCTTGAATCAGTCGGAGCGCTAAGGTCATCCAACAGATCCGCACCGGTGTAATCCAAAGGAGAAGGGTTTGTGACGGTGATCGTTAGCGTTGTGGTGCTGCCTACCGGGATCGTGGCCACTCCAAAGAGTTTGGAGATGGAAAGACCCGTCACTCCCAGTGTCGCAGACACGGGCTGGTCGTTTGTCGCACCTAGAGTTGTTGTTATCCGTCCGGCAGGGATGGTATTCGTGTACGATGCTGCGGGTGTCTTTTGAAAAGCCCTGACGCTTATCGTGATTGTACAAGTGGCGCCGGCCGCGATTGTGCCTCCTGAAAACGTCGCCAGGTTATTGACCGTGCTCGGCAGCCCGCTGTTCGTGACAGAAGCCGACATGCCGCCGCACGCGGCAAAAGTGGCAGTACCGGAGACGAACTCCAGGTTATTGCCGGATAAAGGATATAGGTCATCGTATAATCCGACGCCTGAATAGGCAAAGCCGGCATGGTTTGTAATTGTCAGGGTCAGGGTGCTGGTACTGCCGGCCGGGATAGAGGCTGGGGCGAACGCCTTGGTCATGGTGAAAGCCTGTACGTTCAGGTTGGCAGTGGCCGGAGAACCGTTCGTGACGCCCTGGCGGGTATGGATCGAACCCAGTCCACCGGGTCCGGCAGGAATCGTATTGGTATACGCGCCTTGCACGGCCGAGGTGACATTCACTGTAATGGCACAATTCCCGCTTGGCCCGATCTGGGCATTATTCAATGTTACGGAAGTGTCGCCTGGATTCCCGGCTAGCGTGCCGGTACCGCAATCGGCGCTAAGTGTTGGATTTACCGGAGATGCCAGAACAATATCCGTAGGCAGGTAATCGGTTAGGCCCGTTTCGGTCAGAGTGGAAGTAGTGTCATTATTTATGATGTGTATGGTCAAGGTGCTGGTCGCACCGACAAAAATGGTGTTTGGAGCGAAGGTCTTCGACAAAGAAGGCGCTGCAACGCCTATTACGTTCAAGGTCGCGCTGGCAGGATCGGTGTTGGTGACGTTTACTGTCGTCCCGCCATCGTCTCCGGTGGATGTCAATTCACTGGGGGGGATGGTATTGATCAAGTTTCCCGATGTGATGGACGTAACATCAACCGTTACAGTACATTGTCCTGGTGTGGCCCCAACCTGGACTGGAACAGTACCTCCATCCAGCCTGAACATCGTTCCGCCGGGAACCAATGGGTTTCCGGGCAGTGGGTCGTTGGCATTATCCGTTATTGTTCCACCGCAGGTATTGGTTATGTTTACTGGATTCGCAACCGTTATGCCGGCCGGGAAGAAATCATGGTAATGGGCAGCGGTCAGCGGGAAGGAATTCGGATTAAATATGGTCACACTCAGTACGGATGTTCCCCCGGCCACGATCGATATCGGCGAAAAACTTTTGTTTATTTGTGCCGGGAAATTTAAAGCATGTACCGCGGTCACAGGACCGTATACCACCGAAGAAATAAGTACGAAAACCAGTAGTACGAATCTGACCGCTTTAATTCTCATAAATTCACCTAACTTTAGTTGAGCAGGATGAGGCACTTTGACGATCACGGTTGGGCTGCATATCTTTTGGCATGTATGCACTGGGAGTGATATTTATCGGCGTAAAAACTGTTAATGCCGTAGTAAGTACTGAAAACACAAGAACTACGGATAAATTTTGAGGAATGCTCCATCGGCGAGACTTCTTCCTAATTTTAAAATACTAAAATTGCATTAAACGAATGATAAGCACCCGGGAGCTAATGGGTCCTGAAGTGATACGACATCTCGGTTTGGATGCCAGCGCGGCTTGTAAGCCTTTAGGTTGTGAAGATTTTCGTGATCATAATTCTCATTTCGTGCCTTCGATCGGCTAAAACCAAATTAATGGATTTAAGCAAAAGAAGCATTAAATGAGAAATCAATGAGATTATATAGCAAGTGGCGTCTTATTGACAGCTGCATGGAATACCAATTTTGTTATTAACAAGTGGCTTTTTACCCGTCTTTATTGAATAATATCTGTTCCAATGACATCCTGATTTTTGTAATACCATGCATACCTAAAAAAATTCCCGGTTCTACCGGGAATTTTTTTCATATTAATTTTTTGACCCGTCCTGTTCAGGCCCTGCGGAGTATCTTGATCACCAGAAGCAGCACAGCTGCCCCGGCAAAGGCAGTGATGATCTCATTGACGATTCCGCTGCCGATCGATATGTGCAGCACACCGAACAGCCAGCCACCGATGAAAGCTCCTATGATTCCGATGATGACCGTTCCGATGCAGCCCGTATTGATGCCGCCTATTAACCATTCAGCCAGCAGGCCGGCAATTCCTCCAACAATGATCCAGACCACAATTGAATCAAGCGTCATAATTGACTCCTTTCTACTTTATATCTAACGATTAATTTAACACTGTGTTATTGGCCGGCCAATCCCTACAAAAGTACCGCCGCTCAGGATTATCCGTTCATGGAATGGTCCAAAGAAATCTCTACACTCTGTTTTCTACTTCCACTCTCTAATCACTAATCTTTCAGTTTCCCCTCCAGTGGATAAATCTCACCGGATACAACGAGGCTGTTCAATAATTCCTGTGTTGTCGTCGCGATCTGGTGTACCGCCGCGTCGAAAGCCGCCTGGTTGGCGCGCGAAGGCTTGCGATAACCGCTGA
>CAZPCR010000271.1:0-4772 GCA_964585035.1 uncultured Anaerolineaceae bacterium | reverse complement strand
GTTGGCGAGGTTCGATGAGGTTTTATCTAAGTGTTAGTGTGAGTTTTTAGATGTAATTGCACCCGCAGATACCCTACGGGAACGATGTAAACAGAGGTAGTCGAAGATTTTTTCGAGCCGATCAAGTTGTCAAAAGAATCACCATTGATAGTCCACTAGTCTTTTTTATTGTATTATGTTATTGTTTCCTGGTACAGCAAGAACTTATTTCATTTTATTGATTTATCCTGCTTATTACAACTCTAAGAGAAAGATGATAAGAATTGCCTAGAGCCTATAAATAAAGAAGGGTCCTAGTCAATCTTATTCCACAACCTCCTTTGTAAATTCTTTTTTTGGAGCCTTCCATGACAGAATCCATCATTCTTGCTGTTGATCTGGGTACGTCCAGCATGAAGGTAGCCTTGATTACTGCAAGCGGCAAGGTATTGGGCTGGGAATCCGAACCGATAAAACTCTATATCACACCTGATGGCGGCACGGAGCAATCGCCCGATGAGTGGTGGAAAGCATTCATGACTGCTTCGCGGCGGTTGATGAAGCGGAAACTGGTCAAGGCAAGTGCCGTCAAGGCGGTATGTTGTTCCACACAAGGCGAGGGTACCGTCCCGGTCGATAAGAACGGCAAGGCGCTCATGAACTGCATCCTGTGGATGGATATGCGTGGTGCGCCGTACTTACGGAAACAGTTTGGTGGACTCGTTAACCTGGATGGCATCAATCTTTTTAGAATATTGCGTTGGGTACGCCTAACCGGAGGAATGCCTTCACCAACCGGCAAAGATCCCGCCGCGCATATGCTGCTGGTACGTGATCGTTTTCCAGACGTTTATGCGCGAACCTATAAATTTCTAAATGTATTGGATTTTCTCAATCTGCGCCTTACAGGACGTTTCGCAGCGACTTTTGACTCGATCCTGACCTCGTGGGTGACGGACCAAAGAGATCCAAATGCCGTCCATTATGATCACGGCCTGGTACGGGACTGCGGCGTGGACCCCGATAAACTACCTGAGATCGTGCCATGTACTTCAGTGCTTGGGACTTTGAAAAAAGAGGTGTCTGAGGCGCTCGGTCTTTCATCGAACGTCCAGGTGGTAGCTGGCGCCATCGATAACACAGCCGCAGCCATCGGAGCCGGGGCGGTGGAGGATTATATCGCCCACCTTTATATTGGAACGTCTTCGTGGATGGCGGCACATGTACCGTATAAAAAGACCGATATCGGAGCTTCCCTGGCATCGGTGCCTTGTGCCATTCCTGGCCGCTATTTGCTGACAGCCCTGCAAGCCACCGCGGGCGGGAACCTGACTTTTCTACGAGATAATATTCTGTATCACAAGGACGAGCTGCTGCAGGAAGCAGCGGTCCCCGACATCTTCAAGGTGCTCGATCGCATCGCTGAGCGCGTCCCTCCGGGCAGCCACGGCGTGATCTATACTCCCTGGATCTGGGGTGAGCGCGCACCCGTGGACGATCGTCATTTACGGGCAGGCCTTAATAATATTTCGTTAAACAACACGCGCGAAGATATCTTGCGGGCTTTCCTCGAAGGTGTTGCTTATAATACACGCTGGTTGTTACTGCCAGTGGAAAAATTTCTCGGTCGTAAAATGGACACTATGAACATCGTAGGCGGAGGGGCGCAATCGGATGTTTGGTGCCAGATCTTTGCGGATGTGATGAAGGTCGAGATCAGGCAGGTGAAGGATCCGATTTACGCCAATGCGCGCGGCGCGGCGTGGATCGGAGCCGTTGGTCTCGGTGAAATCTCATTTCATGATGTGCCGAAACTGGTACAAATCAAGAAGAACTTTAAGCCACGGCCCGAAAACCGGACTTTATACGATGAACGCTTTGAAGTTTTTACGCAGATCTATAAAAAGATGAAAGATATATATCACCGCCTGAACAAATAGGAGCTTATCCGTAATATCACCAGGAACCGATTTATCACTAGGGTGTGGGTTGTAATTAAT
This sequence comes from uncultured Anaerolineaceae bacterium, assembly GCA_964585035.1. GTDB lineage: Bacteria > Chloroflexota > Anaerolineae > Anaerolineales > Villigracilaceae > Fen-1038. Next base: position 2,793 of record CAZPCR010000271.1, on the reverse strand, counting down.
AAAATCTAAGGGCAACACGGAGAAGTTTAATGGACTATATTCTGGCTCATGATGTAGGCACAAGCGGAAATAAGGCAGTGCTGGTTGATACAGGTGGTAATGTACTAGCCACCGCTTTTGCTCCCTACCCGATCCATTATCCGCGTCCCGGCTGGGCGGAACAGGAACCTGAAGATTGGTGGCATGCCATCGTCTCTAGTACACGCCAGGTAATTCAATCCAGTGGGGTTGCCCCGGCGAATGTTGTTGGAATGGTGCATGCTACCCAGCTCCTGGGTATCGTCCCAATGGCATCCACTGGCCAGCCTCTGCGCAGGGCAATTATCTGGTTGGATGCACGCGCGCCCGAGCAGGCCACAAGGATCATGAACAAATTTCTTGGCCGGAGTGTTTTTGCGGTCATCGCGGGAGCGGAACTTTCCGGCAAGGATGGCCTGCCTAAATTGCTGTGGCTCAAGGAAAATGAACCCGATATTTATCGGGAAATGACCTGCTTCCTGGATGTAAACGGTTACCTCATTTATCGGGCGACAGGAAAACAAGTATTCGAATGGTCCTGCGCTTCCGCATTTGGTTTCGACCTTGGTAAAAAAGATTGGCTGCGCTCGATCATCGGATACATGGGATTGGATATTCGCAAGTTTCCTCCCCTGGTCCGGTCCATCGACCGGGTCGGGGGATTAACCCCGGACGCGGCGCGTGAGTGCGGGTTGCTGGAAGGCACTCCAGTCTTTGGCGGCGGTGGAGATGCCCAGGCAGCGGCTACCGGTTCAGGAGCGGTTGCAGAAGGTGATGGGCATATTTATTTGGGTACCTCGGGCTGGGTGGGCGTCACAACACGCAAAAATCCCACGGGTCACGATGGCGTTGCCAGTTTGCAGGCGTCGGACCCCAATAAATCACTGCTGTTTGCCGAAATGGAGACCGCAGGAGCCTGCCTCAAATGGATCGCAGATGAGTTCTACAAGGCTGAAAAATCTGACCCGAACGTACCCAATGTTTACGCTTTGATGGATCAAAAGGTACTAACGATACCCCCCGGTTCAGGTTCCCTGATATATACACCCTGGATGTATGGAGAGCGCAGTCCCATCACAGACACCTGGGTACGATCCACTTTTTTTAATCTAAGCGCCGACCACACACGCGAGCATATGTTGCGGGCCGTTTATGAAGGTATCGCTTATAACTTACGGTGGATGATCGAGATCGTTGAAAAGAAATTTAATTATCCCCTGCCGGTATTGCGGTTAATTGGCGGAGGTGTTCGAGGCTGGCCATGGATGCAAATCATTTCAGACGTGACCGGTAGAAAGGTGGAGACGGTAGCCGACCCATTGGAAGCCGGCGCGGTAGGGATTGCGCTTACGGCAGCCGTGGGACTCGGTGTGTATCCCGATTTTGAATCCCTAAAGAAAATCGTCCTGGTAGGGCGTGAATTCGAACCGCAAGCCTCCAACGCTGAGTGTTATGACGACCTCTACCGGGCCTACAAACGACTTTACACATCCCTGCGAGGTCTATACCGGGATGTGAACAAAGAGAGGTTGAGTAAATCGCAAGAATAGAGAATAAAAGACTAATACGTATGAATCCTTTATTTTTAGTGCGAAATCTGATACTTTCGCATATGACGGTTAAAAGAATCCTGACGCTTTAACCAAATTTTTCGATTAAAAATCATCTTAACGCCTATCCCGCCGATTTGTTAGGACTTTTGGTTTAAAGGCGAAGTTGTATATTTGTTTTAAGTATGCCCCAAATTGAGACAGGATTTTTCAACATTTTTTATAAAACGGAGGGATCATGCGGAAACCTAATTTCAATAAATACCTTCGCTATGACGAACTTACCGGCCTTCTTAAACAATACGCAATAGAATATCCCCACCTTCTTAAACTGGAGAGTATAGGCAGAAGCTTCGAGGGGCGTACCGTCTGGTTGGTGACTGCCACCAATTTCAAATCCGGCTCCGATGGGGATAAGCCTGCTTTATGGATTGACGGAAATATTCATGCTTCGGAAGTTGCCGCATCTGCGGCAGTCCTGTATCACATTTACACGCTTGTCACGAAATATGGCAAGGATAAACAAGTCACCGAGGCCATGGATACACGAGTCTTTTACATCGTCCCGCGCGTAAACCCCGATGGGGCCGAGTGGGCATTGGCAGACAAACCTAAAGTGGTCCGGTCGAGCACCCGACCCTATCCTTATGACGAAGAACCTGTGGACGGGTTGTTTGAAGAAGATATCGATGGCGACGGGCGGATCCTTTTCATGCGAATTCCTGATGCAAACGGAAGTTGGAAGAAGCATCCGAAAGAACCGCGCTTACTCGTCCGCCGTGATCCCACTGAAACAGGCGGCAAATATTATCGGGTGCTTCCGGAAGGGTTATTGAAGAACTATGATGGCGCCACGATCGAGATCCGCGGTCCAAAAGAGGGTCTGGATCTTAATCGAAACTTTCCGGTGGTGTGGAAACAGGAAGCCGAACAATCTGGAGCAGGGCCTTACCCTGTAAGCGAACCGGAGTCGCGTAATTTGGTGGACTTTATTGTCAAACATCCGAATATTACAGGCGTCGTAACATTTCATACATTCAGCGCTGTGATCTTGCGGCCCTATGATGACCGCCCGGATGATTCTTTCCCTTCCGAAGACCTTTGGACGTACCAAAAGATCGGGGACCAGGGGACAAAGATGACAGGTTATGCAAATGTATCGGTTTATCACGACTTTCTATATCACCCCAAGAAGGTGACAACGGGCGCTTTCGATACGTGGACG
>CAZPCR010000270.1:0-4781 GCA_964585035.1 uncultured Anaerolineaceae bacterium | reverse complement strand
GACGAGTTTCTTGATATCACCAAAGCGCTGGATGACCAGAGGAGCTTTTTGATAGTCAATGTGAATGACCACCGACAGAGGCAGGGACGGCTCGAAAGCATCCTTGGTGATGAGCGAAACCTCCGTCAGGTTTTCGTCATAGCGGTGCTCACCCACCTCGGAACGGATCCATTTCAGGATGATGTTCGTCGTTGGGACCGCGATCACCTTGCCTGCATACGTGTTGAAAGCATATTTGCCCGGCAGGAGCGGTTCGCTCCAAACACCGCGCTTATTTGTTTCGACCAACTCGCCGTGACGATATTCTTTGCCGGAAAGATCGTCACCCACTTCACCCGTATAGGAGACAACCACACCGACGTTACCAAGCTCGATGACGGTCTTCTGGATCATCTGGACCGTGGCAAAGAGGCGGTTGATGTAATAGGTGCCTTCCACCAGCACTTGCAATTGGCGGCCGCGGAAACCGCCGGCCCTCAAGTACCGGTCCGCGTCCTGGAATTTGTTATGGTACTCCTCCTGCTTCGAAGGATCATCCCCGACGATGGGGGCGATGATCTCGCCCTGTTTAAGCGAGGGCCCGTCATGGACGGTCACAATGCCCACCAGATCGTCCGTATCTTTGATGATAACGGGTTGGAAGCCATGCCGCTGTGAAATCGAATCGGACATGCCCTGGATCACGATTGCATCTTCCCTGTTAAGGGGCAGGGAATACACGCGTCCTTCCGTCATGACCACAAACTGCATGAGGTTAATGGCATACGTCCCTTCACGCAGCATGCGGCGCTGAGGTCCGCGTTGACCGCCGTTTTTCAGGAACCCTTCGACGTCCTGAAAGTCATTGGCATCCACGTTCGAAGCAAGGACCTGCGTCGGCTCCAACGGCTTGCCGTCACGCGCAAAAATATAACCGATCTGGCCCTGTGATATGGTTACCAGCGACATCATGTGCACTACATATTGGATGGGCATGAGGTAGTGCAAACCGCCGCGCAAAACCTGAGGCTGAAAGCCTGCCTCCCCGTGTAGGGCAATCAGGCCGCCCTTGACCGAACCTTTGAGGCTCCAGCGCTTTTCCACCAGACCAATTCGATTGTTGGGGATGTAGCGGATGCCGGAAAGGGCAATAAAAAACAGGATTATCAATACGACAATCCCTACCAACATCAAGAACCCTGACATTTGAACCTCCACTTTTCATCAAGGATATACGTAAGAACTTTTCGGGGGTTGTTTTTAGATTTTCCGCCTACGGTTACTTACTAATAAGTTATATTCCACCTAGTATTTTCGGAAAATGTAACAAGGGTAATATACCACAAGCAGTAAATTTACGGCAGCGGATGCGCCTTGAAGAAATCCCACATGACATCGGTGGCATTAATGGCCTGCGAGGTGATGGCTTTCGGCATGACAGATGAACCAGGCCAGGAATGTCCGTGATTGGCAAGCGTATACAGAACTACCTCGGCATTCCCCTGACAGCCCGACCAGGTCTGTTCGGTAACGGTATCCACAGGCGTGGTATTAATAGGCGTGGAAGCACAGCCGTCGCGCTTTGCCCAGGCCGCGGCCCAATCGGGGATGGGCGGCTCCATTATTTGCGGAACGCCGCCGGTATAAGGAACTAGCTTGTCATCGAGCCCGTGAAAGGCCAACACAGGCATGGGCCGCGACGGACTGCAATCCTGCCAGAAATTATAGGCACCCGAATCAGGCGCGATGGCTGCAATAATATCCGCCATGGTACAGCCGACGCGGTCGGTCATCCCGCCGCCGTTTGAGATGCCTGTGGCGTAGATGCGCATTGAGTTTATGGAATATTGACCTTCAAGAGATGCGATCAGGTCGCGCACGAACCTCCGATCGCGCTGGCCGTCCGTCCCAGGGCCTGTATTCCAGGTTGAATTCAAACCATCGGGATAAACAACGATAAAGTCCTCACGGTCCGCTTTGACGGACATACCCGTCAGGGCTTCTTCCTGTTTCGAGTTGGAACTATAGCCATGGAAGTTAATAATGAGCGGCACAGCCGTACCCGGCCGGTAACCCGTGGGGATGTGCAAAATATAATGACGACTGACACCGCTCGAAGTGATCTGCGCGTCCATCGAGCCGCTCTGAACAGAGGCTGTGGTTGAAGGAGAACCCGTGGCTGAGCTAGACTGGTTGAGGAAAGGACGACTACAAGCAAACACAATCAATAGAGCCAGGATAAAAAAGAAACATCTATTCATTCGGTTTCCAGTCAGGATGCATCCATATTTTATTATAAATGCAGGGCGGCACTAGAATCATTGTCTTAATCCGGATATTGGCTATAATCATCTTCTCATCATTCATCCATTATTTTCTCAAGGAAAAATCATGACCCTGGATGTCCACTCTACTGTTATCCGTTTAGCCACTCCAGCCGACCAGACCGAATGGCTGAGGATGCGTCACGATCTCTGGCCGGACGTCGAACAGGATGAGCTGCTGCGAGAAATGGAAAGGATCATGGCCGACCCCATGATGCCCGTGTTCGTGATGGAACGACCGGACGGACGGCTGGGCGGTTTCGTCGAAACCGGCACCCGCAAGTACGCCGACGGCTGTGAGACCAGCCCGGTAGGCTATCTCGAAGGCTGGCTGGTGGATGAAGACCTGCGAGGCCAGGGTTTAGGTAAGGCCCTTATCCATGCCGCTGAGAATTGGGCGCGTGACCAGGGTCTGCATGAGATGGCCTCCGATACATGGCTGGAGAACGAGATCAGCATCGCTGCGCAATTGAAGATGGGCTACGAAGAAGTAGAGCGTTTGGTCCATTTTGTAAAAACTTTATAACATTCAAATAACGGGGTGCTTGCCAGCGAAGCGAAGGACGAGAACCTTATGAAAAGACAGGTCTTGTTTTTACTGCTTGTAACACTCGCATCCTGCAGACCGGTAAACCCAAGCAATGTGGCAACAGCACCACCAAACTCCCAGGAGACTCCCATGTCTATTTCTCTTTCCAGCACAGCATTTGCGGCGGGTGCATCGATACCTTCCGATTATTCCTGCAAGGGCCGCAGTGTTTCGCCGCCCCTGGCATGGAATACCCCTCCTGCCGGTACAAAATCCTTTGCACTCATCCTGGACGACCCCGATGCACCCAGCGGCACCTTCACCCACTGGGTAATCTATAACATTCCTGCAAACAGCGTGGGATTGCCAGAAGCCATCCCTACGAATGGACAATTAGCGGACAGCACACTGCAGGGTAATAATGGCGCCGGCCGGGCCGGTTATACCGGTCCCTGTCCGCCATCCGGCACCCATCGCTACTTCTTCAAACTGTACGCGCTGGATAGCCTGATGGGTCTTTCCTCCGGAGCGAATAAAGATCAGCTGCTCAAAGCCATGCAGGGGCACATCCTGGCGCAGGGCGAGTTAATGGGCACCTTCAGCAAATAACCTCATGGCACTTATCGGAGAAATCGCCGGCCTGCTCACGTCCGTGTTCTTCGCCATCAACGCCGTGTTCATTACACGGGCTGGGGAGAAGGTTGGTTCGGTCATCGCCAACCGCACGCGCATCGCCTTCGCGATACTTTATCTTGTACTGCTGAACATCGTTCTATACCGTCAGCCTTTACCGATCGACGCCGAGCCGGTCCGCTGGTACTGGCTGTCCATCTCTGGGGTGATCGGCCTGGCGCTGGGAGATGCCTTTCTTTTTCAAAGCTACCTGAGCGCCGGTCCGCGGCTGGGGACTTTGTTATTAAGCCTCTCCACCATCTTCGGCGCGCTGGAAGCCTGGTTGTTTTTCGGCGAAACTTTACGGCCCGGGCAGATCACCGGTATCGCGCTCACGCTCGGGGGCATCCTGTGGGTGCTGCTCGAACAAGGCGATGGCAAAGTACAAAAGGCCACGCCATCCGTTACCGGCATCCTGTTCGGCATATTGGCAGCCGTCGGACAGGCTACGGGCCTGGTCTTTTCCAAGCAAGGGATGCTGGGAGATTTCTCGCCCATCCGCGCCAATGTCATCCGTATGCTGGCGGCAGGGGTGGCATTGTTCATATTCATGCTTCTGCAAAAAGAAACAGGGAAGACGGTCCAGACGTTGCGTGCCAATCCTGCAGCGATCCGGCTGCTGGCCATCGCTGCCCTGATCGGCCCGGTGATCGGAGTCTCGCTTTCGCTGCTGGCGGTTCAAAACACGGCAGTTGGGGTGGCCAGCGTGCTTACCTCGCTCTCGCCCATATTCATGCTCCCGATCGCCCATTTCTTTTTCAAAGAACACCTGGGCTGGCAGGCAATTGCGGGCACGCTGCTGGCGACGATCGGGGTGGCGGTGCTATTTCTCACATAACAAGACTTCAATTAGTTGGGGTCTTCAGGAGAAAACCTTTAAGATTGACGCAATAAGACCTAAAAGAAATTATATGAATATCAATAGGGGAACAAACTTATCGGTCACGCAGTGGACATCCAACTGCACGAAGTATAATGAACTCTTATGAATGTCATGCAGGATAAACGAATCATCCTCGGCATCACCGGCTCCATTGCAGCCTACAAGGCCGCGGAGCTGGCCTCGCGACTCACCCAAATGGGCACGCTCGTGGACGTTATCTTCACGCCTGCTGCGGAAAAGTTCGTCACACCGCTCACTTTGCAATCGGTCACAGGCCGACGCGCCTTCACCGAAGCAGACCTGTGGGGCGGCGAAGCGCACGTCCTGCACATCGGGCTCGCCCGCAGCGCCGACCTGCTGGTCATCGCGCCTTGCACGGCCAATACCCTTGCCA
>CAZPCR010000269.1:1922-4781 GCA_964585035.1 uncultured Anaerolineaceae bacterium | reverse complement strand
TTTCCTGTTCGGCCCCAACGACTTTACAGCCCGAATCCCTGCTGCCCTTTTTAATATTGCTACAATATCCCTGGCTTGGCATTGGCGCCGTTATCTGGGTAAAACCGGCGGTCTCATCGCCGGGATAATGATGGTGATCTCCCCCATTATGCTTTTCTACGGCAGATATGTGCGCGAGGACCCGTATGCGATCTTTTCCGGTGTCCTTATGCTTTATACGGTTCTCCGGTATTTTGAAAGCGGCCAGCGAAAATATCTTTACTTACTCGCTGTTACATTGCTTTTGCATTTTATCGACAAAGAGACGTCGTATATTTATGCGGCGCAACTTTTACTTTTCTTATTCATTTACTTTATTTACAGGGTCACTCATCATGTTTGGGAGGATAAGGTTTCATATCGCGCGTTCATTGCGGCTTTAGCGGTTGGAATACTTTCGATAGGGGTTGGAGGCGGGTTGACGCTTGCAACTCGCCAAACGGCTACCATAAGCGCTACAGAAGTTGCATCACCCGTAAACCCATCCGCGACAGCATCCCCGCTCCAACCTGCAACTAGCGGTACTTTACTAAGCTCAATTATCATTCTTATTGGAATCCTAGCTGTCCTTACCGCTGTATTCTTCCTTGTCCGTGGATATACCTGGTTGCGTATTAAATCCGAGCGTTCATTCGACATGTTGATGCTCGCGGGGACACTTGTTTTGCCCATGCTTACGGCTTTTCCCATTAAGCTTCTGGGAACTCAATTAAACGTTCAAATTCCTACAACGGACGCTGAGCTTCAAGCTTTGACCCCGCATGACGTAACCGTGGTAGCAATTTTCCTTGCTATAACCTTTGGAATATCAATTGCGATTGGCCTTCTCTGGAGTAAGGACTGGTGGAAACTTGCACTTACATTTTGGGTGCCTTTCACCGTTTTTTATACTACTATCTTTACAAATACTGACGGGTTCTTTACTGGCGTCGTCGGATCGCTCGGTTACTGGCTTGTGCAACAAGGCGTCGAGCGCGGTAGTCAGCCTTGGTATTATTACATCCTTATTCAAATACCAATTTATGAATTCCTGCCCTTGTTGGGCGCAATTCTCGCGCTGATCATAGCAATTCGCCGCCGGCCAGCTCCATCCATTTCGGATGCCGAGAATCTCGAATCCAACCCCGGATTAATCGAGGCGGCCAATTTTCCCAATACCTTCAGCTTACTAATATGGTGGATAGTAATTAGCCTCATTTCATTTAGTATTGCAGGCGAGAAGATGCCGTGGCTAACCTATCATCTTGCGTGGCCTTTGATTTTATTTGCCGCCTGGGGCCTGGGTTGGCTCGTTGATACAACCGATTGGCAGGGTTTATTTAAGCAAAAAACACTCCTGGTCCTGGGTATTGTATTTGTATTTTTTACAAGTTTTGCCGCGTGCCTTATGGCGCTCCTTGGCACGAATCCCCCTTTCCAGGGCAAGGACCTGGTCCAACTTCAAAATACAAGTGCATTCCTGCTGCCGGCCGTTGTTACCATCCTGAGCGCCATCGCACTCGTCTATTTATTACGGAACTGGACCGGTCGGCAAGTCGTTCGAGTATTTATATTAACTTTCTTTGCGTTACTAACAATATTAACGGTACGGGCGTCCTTCCGCGCAGCGTATATAAATTACGATAATGCCATGGAGTATTTGGTTTATGCCCACGGTGCTACGGGTGTAAAAGATGTGATTAATCAAGCCACGGAGATCTCCGAGCGGACAACTGGTGGCATGGGTATTAATATTGCCTATGATGCCAGCGCACCGGATACCGGTGTTTCGTGGCCTTTTGTTTGGTATCTTCGCGATTTTACCAATCAGCATTCTTTTGACCAGCCCACGCGGGACTTACGGGATTCGACAATTGTGATTGTTGATTCGAAAAATTTCGACAAGATCGACCAGGCTCTGGGCCCGAATTACTATCGATTGGATTACATCCGGATGTGGTGGCCCAATCAAGATTATTTTGGACTTGTAACAGACCGTCAACCGACTCCGTTTGATGCAAGTTATTCTTGCAAAGGAATATTTGGTTTCTTAAGACTCATTAAATCAAAGGACTTCTCCCGCATCTGCTCGGCTATTTTGGATCCCAATATTCGCACAGGGATTATTGATATCTGGCTCAATCGGGATTACACAGCTTATGCGGCAGCTACCGGTCACACGGATCTTACGTTGGCTACCTGGCAGCCTTCGGCCGCCATGCGCATGTATGTCAAAAAGGACGTTGCCGAAGAAATATGGAAATACGGTGCCCCACCATCCATTCAACAAGCAGCACAGGTTGACCCATACCAAGGAAAGACAATTACTATCTCGGCGGACAAAATAATTGACTCTACGGTAATAAATCCACCAATGAATGCCCCGCGCTCGATAGCCTTTGCGCCGGATGGGACATTCTACACAGCAGATTCGCGCAACAATCGAATTCTTCATTTTGACGCAAGTGGCGCTTTTATTAACCAATGGGGCTCCGCTTCGGGAAACAACTTGAACAATCCAAATCCAGCGGCTCCGCCCTCCACGTTTAACGAACCATGGGGCGTTGCTGTGGCATCGGATGGTTCCGTCTATGTTTCCGATACCTGGAATTACCGCATTCAAAAGTTTTCGGCCACCGGGCAGTTTATTAAAATGTGGTCAACGTATGGCCCGGCAGATCAGCCGGAAACGTTCTACGGTCCACGCGGCCTCGCAGTGGATGCGCAAGGACGAGTTTATATTGTGGATACAGGCAACAAACGAATCGTCGTTTTTGATGCTGACGGAAATTACATCACTCAGTTTGGCTCTGCCGGACTGGATCCCGGTCTCTTCGATGA
>CAZPCR010000269.1:0-1822 GCA_964585035.1 uncultured Anaerolineaceae bacterium | reverse complement strand
ATCGAATACACGACAGATGGCCAGCTGGTTCAAACCTGGGGAGATTACGGGACGACCGATTCAACCTTTGGTACCACCTCTGGTATCGCGATAGACTCTACCGGACATATTTGGGTTTCAGATGTCGGCAACAATAGGATTATGGAATTTACATTACCATGATCGCTCTCTTCGTCCGGCAACTTGCCGGACGAAATTTTAATAACTGCTCATAATCCTTTGTAAGGCATCTGCGATATCAAAGGGTGACTGATTACGAATTATTGTTGGTAGACCCGGTGGTATAATGCGCGTGCCTGGTCGCTTGATCAAGGGAAAATGCATGAAACTTCATGAATATCAATCCAAACAGATCTTTGCAAAATACGGAATCCCGATTCCAAAAGGACGGGTTGCAACCACCGCAAGCGAGGCAAAGGCAATTGCTGAGGAATTAGGTAGCCGCGTTGTTATTAAATCGCAAGTGCTTGTCGGGGGTCGGGGCAAGGCAGGCGGCGTTAAGTTGGCTAAAGACCCCGATGAAGCCGAACAGCTTGCTACACAGATTCTCGCTATGGAGATCAAGGGGTTACCTGTCCGAAAAGTCCTTGTGGATGAGGCAGCTGCGATAGAAACCGAGATCTATTTTTCAATCACAAATGACCGGGGAGCTAGGAAGCCAGTGATGATCGCATCCGCGGCTGGCGGAGTGGATATTGAAGAAGTGGCTGCCAAAACACCTGAGAAAATAATCAGAGTTTATATAGACCCTTTACTCGGCTTACGGGATTACCAGGCGCGCGATATAGCCGCCTCGATTGACTTGCCACGTGACTATTGGAAAGATTTTGGTAAACTCGCTGGTGGGCTTTGGCGAGTTTATTCCGAGACCGACGCGACCTTGGCCGAGATTAATCCACTTGTGATCACAAAAGACAAACATCTTGTCGCCCTGGACGGCAAGATGATGATCGACGATAACGCCTTATTTCGCCATGGCGACTTGGCGGAAATGCGAGATATTGACGAAGAGGCTCCTGCAGAAACCGAAGCACGTAAATATGGTTTATCGTATATAAAGCTGGACGGTAATATCGGGTGCATGGTTAACGGTGCAGGTTTGGCCATGACTAGCATGGATATCGTCAAGCTCTTTGGTGGCGAGCCGGCAAATTTCCTGGATATCGGGGGCGGCGCAGGTGCTGATAAAGTCGCAGCTGCCATGCGGATCATATTATCGGATCCAAATGTAAAGGCCGTGTTATTCAACATATTCGGGGGTATCACCCGCTGCGACGAAGTTGCGCGCGGCATCCTGACTGCCATGGAGGATGTGAAGCCAAAAGTACCCATGGTGGTACGCCTGGTTGGAACGAATGCGGAAGAAGGACGAAAGTTATTGGCGGATGCCAATATGATTACTGCAGAAACGCTTGCCGACGCAGCTAGGAAAGCAGTTGAAGCTGCCAGGGGAAAAGCTAAATAACATGAGCATTCTAATAAATAAAAAAACGCGTCTTCTTGTTCAGGGGATAACCGGTAATGAAGGTTTATTCCATACAACTCACATGGTGAGTTATGGCACGGATGTAGTGGCTGGAGTGACTCCCGGTAAAGGAGGAGAATGGGTATTGGATGGAAAGATCCCGGTATTCGACTCCGTAAAATTAGCCGTGGAAGCAACCGGGGCAAATGTTACCGTGATTTTCGTTCCCGCGCGAGGAGCCCCCGACGCAATGTATGAAGCAGCGGATGCAGGCATTCCATTAATCGTTTGTATCACCGAAGGCGTCGCGGTTCAGGATATGATGCGGGTTCGTAATTATATTGATCAGAAAAAAGT
>CAZPCR010000268.1:0-4797 GCA_964585035.1 uncultured Anaerolineaceae bacterium | reverse complement strand
TGATAGCGCTGTAAGAACCGACAACTCCCGCCATGATCACCGCGGCTTTGAAATCATGGGACAACACCAGTTCATGGAGTGTGATATCGCCACCCATCGAGTGACCCCATACGCCGATCCTATCAGGGTTTGCATCCTTATACTTTCTGATGGAGGCTAGGGCGTTCAGGCTGTCCGTAACGTAACCGGGAGATACATAGACTTGATAGGGTGTACCGGGTGAGTTGCCATGGCCGCGATAATCGGGTTTGAATACAATGTAACCGGCCGCCGCAAGAGGAGCGACAATCCCGGCATAACTTTGATCGGTAGAATACTCGGTAGGGGGAATATAGCCGTGATTCAGGAGTATGACAGGCCAGCCTCCTGCCGGTTTATCGCCGGTGGGGACCGTAAGCAGACCAAATAATTTCAATCCGTCCGATTGATATGAGACGATGTAACGGTTATAGTCTGAGCCTGCCGATAATGTTGTTTCTATTTTGATGTCACTCCCCGGATAAGCTTTCGCCCGCATGGCACTGATCGCGAGGGGAGATGAATCAGGCCCGGGCGCGGTAGATTCTGCCGTGGAGACATTGGCGGGTGTTGTTGAACCAGTCGTCAAGGTCGCGGGAGGAAGTGTAGCAATCGTTGGCGGAGGCGCAGATTGGCAACCTACCAGCAAAGTCAGACTCAGTATCGCAGCCAATATTGACGATCGCATTTGACCGTCACTAAGCAACTTCTGCATGAAGGCTTTATCCTTTGATTTAAATTCAAACTTCCCGGGCTTTTGATCGCGCATGGCTCGTCTCACTTTCGATTTCAATTACCAACATGTGATCAAATTGGGTAATCCAACTTTCATATTAATTACAAAAACCATCAGGTGAATGACAACTTAAGCTACCGAGCATTTATCGAATCGAGACCATATCCGTTCGGCCTTCAAGAAATTTGTCAACCGCCAGTAGAAGCTCGTCGGGACGGGCCCAGATAAGGGCGTGGTCAGCGCCATCGACGATGACAAGTTGGGATCCACTGATCCCGGCGTGCAGCATCTCCGCGTGATGGATTGGAACTGCCTCATCGTCCGCGCCTGCGATGACGAGGGTGGGACATTTGAGGCCGGCCAGGCGGTGCCGGCTGTCGAAAGCCATCGTTTCCCTCCAAGCGGATATCATCAAATTGCGATCCTGTTGGGCGATGAGTTTGACGACCCAGTCTGCGCGTTCCTTGCTAACCTGCTCTAATCCTTGTGAAATGACGAGCTTCGCGAAGCGATCCATGCCCAGGATGCGGATGAGAAATGGCACGAAGTGGCCTTCAAGTTTCTCGCGGAAGGTCGCCATGTTGAAGGCGTACGTGCAGGCAAGCACGAGGCGGCTGCATCGGTTGGGAAAGTCTAGAACCAATTGTTGTGCAATCGCGCCACCCTGAGAGTAACCAAGCACTGCTGTCGATTCGATATCCAGAAAGTCGAGCAAAAGCGCCAGGTCGGATGCAAGCTGCTCTGTTGTATAGGGAGGCGGAAGTTCCCGACTTCGCCCATGGCCGCGCAGGTCTGGAACAATCAGGCGATATCGACTTGCCAAATGCTTGATTACCGGCTCGAACATCTCACCAGTAACCATCAGCCCATGTACAAGTAAAAGTGGCGGTCCTGACCCATGTTCGGTGAAGTAGAGAAGGTCTGAGGATGTAAAGTCTTTTTTCGTGGGATTTCTCATCGCGTTATCCTATAAACTCTTGGGCGTTCATATTAATGAGCTTTGGGAACCTTTTGGACTATTATAAAGAAACGGATTGGGCAAGACTCGAACCCGGTGAAAACATAAAACCATCAAAAAAATGATGGTTTTAGGATGGGTGCAGATCGCACAGCACTCGGACCCCTTTTTTGTGGGCGCAGAGGGACTCGAACCCCCGACCTCTACTGTGTGATAGTAGCGCTCTAACCAACTGAGCTATGCGCCCGGGGTGACCAAGATTATAGTCGAGATGGTTTATCGTCGCAAGGAATTCCCCGGACTTTGGCGCCATAAGCGCCACACTCTAACCAACTGCCCAGGGTGCCAGGATAATTTCTTATTGTGGCGCCGCGGATGGAGGTGGAAGCACATCCCATGGGTCGATAACGGCGGTCGCAGTGCGGACTTCAAAGTGCAAATGCGGACCGCTGGCATGGCCGGTGGCACCAGCAGCACCGATCGTCTGCCCCTGCGATACATTATTACCACAAGATACAAAGATCTGGCTCAAATGTGCATACAAGGTTTGAAATCCGGTACCATGATCGATCATTACCATGTTACCGTAGCCGTAGCTGTTGGCGCCTGCATATACCACCACACCACCATCTGCTGCATAAATATTGTCACCCAGGTTGGCTGCGAGGTCGATCCCCAGGTGATTCGTCTTGGTGGAGTAATCGAAACCTGAAAGATAATGCCTGTCGGTTGGATAAACGAATGTGCCGGTTCCAACCGCGCCGCCGGTAACTGCCGGGCAAGAACCATCTCCAGCCACCTGCGCCGAGGCTGGGTTGGTGCGCGAAATACCCAAGGGGACTTGTCCGGGTGAGTGATACAGATATACGCCACCAGGAATGATGACCATCGTCCCGGCCGCGATATCGGTAGTGTTTGGGTCGAGGTGATTGGCCGGATAATTGATAATGTCCTGCGGTGTCACCTTATAGTAATTCGCTACAGTGCTGATCTTTTCACCGGGAAACCACTGCCGATAGACGCCATCAACAGGTAATATCGTTAGCACCTGCCCGACTTGGAGATTGTGCGGGTCGTCCTCCAGAAGAGCATAGTTGGCGGCAAATATCGTTATTGGCTGCAAGCCAAAATTTTGTGCAATATCAGAGACCGTATCGCCGGCAACTACTGTATATTTCACAATATCGTCTCTTGCCCGTTCCGGAACATTGGTGTGGATGTTTGCCTGCCGGAGTATGCCAACGGAGGATAAGTCCATCGGGAGGATAGATGCGATGGATGCTGCAGCCGGCAGCGTTTGCTGACTAGCCGCGGGTGTGTCATTCGCCTGGTTTGCAGATACAGGCTGGCGGAAATACATTTGCGCCAGCCAGATCACGATCAGGATGGCGATGATGGAAAATATATTGGTGGCAGCCCGCACCAGGTATTCTCCCAAACCCAAATGGACCAGACTTTGCATCCAATTGGAAAGTGGGCTGGATTGTTTATTCGAGACGGAGGGTTCTTCCGGCTCTTCCGTTTCCCCCCGGCGAGCGCTGGATGGATCTTCTGATTTGTTCTGCATTCATGCTCCGGCCGCGGATAATATCATGTACAGAATCGAGCGTCAAGCGAACCAGTGAAACGCTTAGCTGAACTTAAGCACACGATATTTGTAAAATAAAGGTGACTATTCAAAATATACACGGCCAGATTGGGGATTATCCTAATTAATCAATCAGGCCGGCAGGACACACTCGGCGCGATCATTGGCAGGGCTGTTCACAAGCGGCGAGACCGGATAGGCCTGCATCAGGTCAGCGGGGAACTCGGTAATCAAATGGTTTAAACTGTCGGCGGACCTGGGCGAGGAATCCAGCCAGTCGGCGTAATCTTTTGGATGCAAGATCACAGGCATGCGGTCGTGGATGGAAGCCATTAATTTATTTGGCTTCGTTGTTATTATGGTACAGGAACGAATGGACGACCCTTCAGGAGAATGCCATTCATCCCATAACCCTGCGAAAGCAAACGGCCTGGCAGTTTGTAGATGGATAAAATGAGGAACCTTCGTCTTAGTGCCAGCACCGGATTTCCACTCATAGAAACCATCGGCCATGATCAAGCAGCGTTTGTATTTATAGCCGCCGCGGAAACTGGGCTTCTCCGCGAGAGTCTCACCGCGTGCGTTTATCAGGCGATTGCCAATGGAGGGGTCTTTTGCCCAGGATGGGATAAGCCCCCATACGAAGAAGTCGGCGGTATGTTTGCCGTCGTTAGGAATTGCCAGAACCGGCTGGGAAGGTGCGATATTATAGCGAGGTGCGAATTTCGAAGGAAACGTCACGTCTTCAAATTCTTCGCCCGCGTCTGCCGGATCAACCGTTAAAGTAAACCGTCCACACATTACTTCCTCAACTTTCTATAATCGCCTTCGCGCACCGTAAACCCGGATGAATCTAGATGCTCAAGCAAAGCTTGCGCATACTTTCGGCTGGTGTTGAATAAGTCGCGTACTTCAGCCAGAGTGATCCTTCCATTTTGGACGAGGGTTTCACGCACCTTTGACACCATTGAATCATAATCCCGTTTTCGGAAAACGATTTCACCTGAAACTGCCTGCAATTCGCCCAGCTCAAGCAAGGCGTTGACGATTTCCAAACCGGCTTCGGCCTGGCATTCTTTGATACCGGGTGGGGTATACGGACTATGTGCGAACTTCAACATCAGTGATTGGATTTTCGCCTGCTGGATGGTATCAAACCTGATCTCATGCCCGACCTTTGCGACAGTAATGGCGCCCGCGACCAGTATGCCTTTCGTGGCTAATTTATCGATCAGTGCGTTGAAGAAACGCGGCGTGAGGTTAAGGCGGCTCTTCAATTCTTCGCGCGGAATACCACGCCGGAGCGGAAATTTTCCGTGATAACTCCCAACGGTCCGTTCCGTTTGCTCGCATAGATCCATCCACGGAGGAGATGCAATAGCAAGCACATCACTGGATGAATTAACTTCTCCCTCTTCCAATATTACCAACCGGCCTTCACCGATCAATTCCTTCAAGGCCTCAGTAGCTTTTTCGGGTTCAAGATGCGAGTGCACA
>CAZPCR010000267.1:0-4814 GCA_964585035.1 uncultured Anaerolineaceae bacterium | reverse complement strand
TGTCCATAAAGCGAAAGCCATTGCCGCAGCCCCCATGGGCAATCCGGGGTGGCCTGAATTAGCTTGTTGAACGGCATCTGCTGATAGGAAACGAATTGTATTGATGGCGCGTGTTGATAGATCGTCTGTCATGTCATGTGCCTCCAGATTTTTGTTGATTTTACCACTTGCCAAATTACATGTTCTGGATGTGGTTAGGTATATTTTTCTGATTAATAATATTAATTAAGGAAGATATTACTCATCATAAAATCTTAACAATTTACCGTTTTTGAAATTCATTTAACTCTAATTGATAAAACAAATATCTATTCCATAGATGCCCACTAATACTTTTCTTTCAGAGAAGGGCTTGGCAGTGTGATGATGCCCTCCTGTCTGTTACCCACATGCGTTATCCCACCATGTTTCACTGATACCCACCAGGCAGTGAACGCTGCCACTAAGGCATCCAATTGTTCGGGCAAATGTACGAGTTCGATCGGTAAGATGCCGTTCATCAACTTATGCCTTGTAATCTCTTCATAGAAGATCATCGGATCTTTGATACGAACCCCTTGTTCAAATAAGATCAACTCGCGCTGCAACCGACCCTCGAGAGTTGGCTTTGGCAATGGAGTATGACCTAGCAAAACGCAAAAACATGCATGCGGATGCGTCTCGATCCATTTGTGCGGCTCCTCTTCGTCGGAGTAAGGCTTGAATCCAAGTTTCGAAAATTTTCCATAAAGTGCAAATCCCACTTGAATCCACGCTGGGCACAACATTTCCTGAGACCCGGTCCCGCTAATTGCTATGCCCCGCTCGCGTAATTCATATTCCGCAACGCGCATATCAACTCCGCGTAGCTGATGTGGCGTCAGGCTTTGTTTTTCGAGATTATTTCTTACCAACCCGGTATTTACGTGAGAAGGTGCATTGACCGCCACCGTTGCCGATTTTTGCCCCCCCAGGAATGCCGTAACCTCATCCAATTCTGCATCAGCTAACGCGATGACGTTTAAGTCTCGGTCGAGCGCAGCGTAAGTAAACGCTTTGCGCCCTCCAGTCATGTCGATTCCAACGCAAATCGAATCAGTAAAAAGCATAGTAAGATATATAATAATTAAACGAACAATATCAGTATAGAGCAAAAAGGTTGGATACGCAACCGTCTCGGCAATGTTTTTTTATGTGGTTCCTCTTGTAACAAGTGTTCTGTTGTTTTTCGTCTGCGTCGACAAAACTTGTTCATCTCAATTAGCTCACCATACAAGATAGCTCGGATATTCGATTAATTAAAGTAATACCAAGGTAAAAGCTAATATGATATCTTGTCACTCTCGAGAATTACCGTAGATATATAATATACTTTTTAATGAAATGAAAAATCTCCGACCATGATGAGCAACTTGACTTTGGAAAATAAAATTATTTTGATTACCGGGGCAGCCAAGAGAATTGGAAAAGCTCTGACTTACGCCTGCGCTCATGCAGGCGCAGATATATTCATCCATTATGATCATTCAGAAAAGGAAGCGGTCGAAACCCGGGACGAGATCATTTCCCTGGGTTGTCGCGCTTGGATCAAGGCTGCTGACCTAGGCCGACCCGACGAATTGTCTAACCTATTATTAGAGGCTGGGAAAATGAGGCCTATTTACGCTCTTATAAACAGCGCAGCAATTTTCGAACCTATTTCCATGCAGGAGACCACACTAGCCGACTGGGAAAGACATATAGCTGTCAATTTGACCGCCCCATTCCTACTGAGTCAAGGTTTTGCAAGACAGATAGAAAAGAACGGAACCGGTCGTATCGTTAATATTTTAGATTGGCGCGCCCTCAGGCCAGGTGCGGACCATTTTCCTTACTCCATCAGCAAAGCAGCACTGGCCGCTTTGACAAAATCGCTGGCAATCAGTCTCGCACCAAATATAACAGTTAATGGATTGGCACTTGGAGCCATATTGCAACCCATCGATAAGCAGGCAAATTCTGATATATTAAAGTCTGTTCCGGCAGGACGCTTGGGTGAGTTAAAAGAAATAGAGGAAGCCTTGATATTCCTGTTAACTGGGCCTTCTTATATTACTGGCGAAATTATCCATGTAGATGGTGGTCGACATCTCATTTAGGAGATCCGATGGACAAAGTTATTATCAAAGATTTACTCGCCCGCGGTATTATCGGGGTTAATGCATGGGAACGTGAACATCCTCAAGACATATTGATTAACATAGTAATAATAACGGATACACGAAAGCCAGCCGATACTGACGATATTGCCGATTGTGTCAATTACCGGACTCTGGCTAAGAAATCTCAGGCACATGCCGAAAGCGCCGAGCGTTTCACTGTAGAAGCGTTGGCAAATGATATTGCTAAATTGTGTTTGCAGGAAAATGGGGTTGAGCGAGTAATCGTTCGCGTGGAAAAGCCTGGTGCCGTCAGATTTTCCGCTTCGGTGGGTGTAGAAATCGAACGCAGCCGCGATGAAAAAACACCATAAGTATTATCTGAGTATCGGGTCCAATATTCAACCGGAAATAAACATCCCAAAGACCATTGAGCTTTTGCGTGAATATGGCAATATTCAAATAATTTCTAATGCCTGGGAATCTCATGCCGTCGGCACGAGTGGCCCAAATTTCCTAAACGCCAGTGCTTTATTCTCAACGCCCTTAAACCCGAAGGAATTAAAAAATACAATAATCCGATCTATCGAGGCAACTCTTGGTCGTGTGCGGAGCAGTGATAAGAATGCCCCGCGAACAATAGATATTGATATTATTATGGTTGATGACGAACCATGCAACCTGGATCGTTGGAAAAATCCATTTGTCGTCATCCCCATGTCAGAGGTCGCTCCCGAGCTAAACCACCCCATTGAACATCAAAAGCTTTCTTCTGTGGCCGAACGTATGAGTTCTCAAACTTGGATCAAAAAACGCCCGGAAATCCTTAATCAATGATTTATAGGAAATCCTGGCGAATTGGAGAACGTGGTTAGATTTTAAGAGGTCCGGCTCCGCGGCTTATGTTTTCAAGAAATTCCTGTCGGGTAGCAGCATTCGTACGAAATGCGCCATGCATCGCAGATGTCGTCATCCGTGCATCATGCTTTTTAACGCCACGCATCATTGTGCACAGATGCATGCCCTCCATGACTACAGCGACACCTTTCGGTTCCAGAAGTTCTTGCAAAAGGTCGGCTATTTGCCGCGTCAAACGTTCCTGAACTTGCATACGGCGGGCAAACATATCGACGATACGAGGGATTTTTGATAGCCCGATTACTTTTCCTGCGGGCAGGTATGCGACATGGGCGCGTCCAATGAATGGAAGTAAATGATGCTCGCATAAACTATAGAATTCAATATCCCTGATTATAACCATTTCGTCATAGGTGATATTGAACAAGGCGCCATTTACTATCTTTTGTGGGTCAGCATGATAACCACTGAGCAGCTCAGTATACATGCGAGCGACGCGTTTGGGCGTGTTCTTTAATCCCTCTCGCTCCGGCTTTTCCCCTAGGGCACTCAGCAAAAGGGACAAAGCCTCTTCCGTTGACTTTATGTCAACGCCACTTTCTGCAAGGTGTTGATCGGTTAAATCGTCATCAAAATCAAGAATGCCCATGTTGAATTTTAATCCTATTGACAGGGTTTTTATGGAGAAGCGTGTGAAATGGACTCGCACACACTATTTCCTATTGAGCTTAGCCCCTTTCTACTTCGATCAAGCCGTACGAATCATCGCGGCGTCTATAAAGAACATTTATTTTATTAGTTACCGCGTTATAATAAATAAAGAAATTATCGTGACCTAACAGGTTCATCTGTTCGATGGCTTCCAACTCATTCATAGGCAAAACTTGAAAATGTTTCTTGCGGGCGATGACCGGTGGCAATGGAGCCGTATCATCCTTTGATGAGGGCTCATCGTTCAATTCGGCAGCGGATTGTCCATCACCACGTCCATGATAATGTTTTCCCTTGTAACGGTCGATCTGATGTTGAAGTTTATCCAGGGCGGTGTCAAATGCTGTCAGTATTTCATTAGAACGTTCTTCAGTCCTAAGGATTAATCCCTTTCCTCTCACGGTGATCTGCGCCACATTGCGGTCATTTATATTTCGTGCAGCTTTGTGATAAGTAAGCTCAATATAGACTTCCTCTATTATTGGCAGGTAATGGTCAAGTTTACCGGCTCTTTGTTCTATATGTTTCCTGATACGTTCCGTTAAACCAACATTACGTCCCTGAACGTCCACCTTGGTTGCCATCGGGCCTCCTTTTAACCTGATTTGTTATAAGGTGTTAACCTGAGATCTCATACAGTCTTCAAGCCATGACGAGTTAACGCGCGAGCCACGGTCAAACCAAAAACGTCCCGCGCACCCGCAGCATAAAGCGCCTCGGCGCAGGACGAAAGAGTGGATCCTGTTGTGGCAACATCGTCTATCAATAAAATTACGCGGCCATTCACACGCTTTGCCTCTGCGTTAAACACCCCGCGTACATTAAGATGCCGTTCCACTTTGGTCAACCCCACTTGAGACCGGGTTTCGTGATCGCGGGATAATGCGTTCGGAGCAAAAGCAATGTTCATCGCCAGTGATAGCGGACGACCGATCAAACTAACTTGATTATAACCCCGTTCAACCAGTCGTTTTTTGCCCAACGGCACCGGTATGATGATGTCAATCGGCCAATGTAAATTAGCGACAAAATTTATTAGTTGGGAGGCTAATGCCTCCCCCAAGCCTAGATCGCGACGATATTTTAATCGGTGGAGAGCAGTCTTTACCGGGTCGTCGAATGCAGACC
>CAZPCR010000266.1:3212-4824 GCA_964585035.1 uncultured Anaerolineaceae bacterium | reverse complement strand
TTTACGCTCACGTCTGCGCTTACAATGGGCAACGGCGCGATGATAGTGCGCGATCAAGGCGTCCTTTCAGCCGCCCCGACCTTTGGCGCAACAATCAATGTCACATACACCGGTTCAACCGCCATTATTTCGGGGAACGAGCTGCCGGCTCTTGCAACTGTACTTAATAATCTTACGGTCAATAAATCCGGTGGCGTTACCCTTAATGCCAGCAGAACGGTAAATGGTATTCTGACCCTTACCAGCGGTAAGGTCACCACAGGTGTAAATACTCTTACTGTTGCAACGGGCGGTTCGGTTTCTGGAGCAAGTGCGTCCAGTTATATCGCTGGCAATTTGCAGAAAAACTTCCTCACCGGAAATGGGCAGACTTTTACTTTCCCAATTGGCGATGCCACAAACTATACGCCGGTAGTTATCGCCAACGCGAACATCATTACTGCTGGAAGCCTCACTGCTAAGACGACTTTCGGTCAACATCCTAATATTGCCACTTCGGGTATCAACTCTACCAAAGATGTCAGCCGTTACTGGACGATGACCCCCGCCGGCTTGACCACATCCACTTATGATGCAACTTTTAATTTTGTTCCCGGTGATGTGATCGGTGGCGCGAATACTGCCAACTTTATCGTGCAGCGATACGCCGCGGGTTGGACATCACCAACGACCGGTACTAAAACTCCGACCAGCACGCAGGCAACCGGCTTATCTGCCGCGGCCGCCGCTGATTTTGCCGTTGGTGAGCCGCCCGTCATTGCCACTACTCTATCCGTAAGTCCGTTGACCGATACGTATGGCAACACGGTAAATTTATCAGCGAAGCTAACCCCGGCGGTGAGTGGGAAAACCATTACTTTTTATCTCAATGGTGTTTCTAAAGGCAGTGCGAGCACCAATGCCGGCGGTATCGCTACTCTCTCAGGTGTCGTCATTAATGTAAATACTGGTTCCTATCCTGCTACATACAATACCAGTGGCGTAGGCGCTAACTTTGCAGGCGATTCCAGTTATGGTTCAAGCACGGGTGCGGCAGCCTTGAATGTCAACCCGGCTACTTTGACGTATACGGCGAACACCTCCAGCCGCACTTATGGTGCGACCAATCCCGTATTCACCGGTACAGTGACTGGTTTCGTAAACTCTGAAACGCAAGCGACGGCTACGACCGGCACCTTGACGTTTACCTCAACTGCAACGGCCACAAGCAATGTGGCCGGCTATGCTATTAATGGTTCCGGTTTGACTGCCAACAATGGGAACTATACGTTCGTACAAAGCGCCGGTAATGCAACTGCTCTGACGATCACCTCGGCTACTCTGACCTATACTGCGAATTCCTCCAGCCGCATCTATGGGGCGGCTAACCCGGTTTTCTCAGGGACCGTGACCGGTTTTGTAAATTCTGAAACGCAAGCGGCGGCCACGACCGGTGCCTTGACCTTTACCTCATCTGCAACGGTCTCAAGTAATGTTAGCGCCTATGCCATTAATGGATCAGGGTTGACTGCCAACAACGGCAACTACACGTTTGTCCAGGACGCGGGCAATGCAACTGCTCTGACGATCACCCCGGCAACTTTAACTTATGTGGCGAACACATCCAGCCGCA
>CAZPCR010000266.1:0-3112 GCA_964585035.1 uncultured Anaerolineaceae bacterium | reverse complement strand
GCTCTGACGATCACCCCGGCAACTTTAACTTATGTGGCGAACACATCCAGCCGCAATTACGGAGCAGCCAACCCGGTATTCACCGGTACGGTGACTGGTTTCGAGAATTCTGAAACACAAGCGATGGCCACGACCGGCGTCTTGACCTTTACCTCACCTGCAACGGCCACAAGTGATGTTGGAGCCTATGCCATTAATGGATCAGGGTTAACTGCCAACAACGGCAACTATACATTTGTCCAGGACGCAGGCAATGCGACCGCTTTGTCCATCACTCCTGCTGCAGCGACTGTTAGTGTCACAGGAGGAACCTTCACCTATGACGGCACACCGCATGCTGCAAGCGGCTTTGCGTATGGCGTGGGCGGGACAGGGGATGTGCTCACTCCAGCGGTTACCTTTAGCTATGTAGGTACGGGCACTACTATCTATGGCCCAAGTGCAGCTGCACCCACCGATGTTGGCACCTACGCTGGTACAGCCTCTTTCGCCGGTAATGTAAATTATTCATCTACATCAAACACAACGGTCATTACGATCACATCCGTTTCGGCTAACATTAGTGTCACGGGAGGAACCTTTACCTATGACAGATCACCGCATGCTGCGACCGGCTTTGCATACGGTGTGGGCGGTACCGGAGACGTACTGACTCCCGCTGTCACCTTTAGCTATCATGGTACAGGCAGTACTGTGTATGGCCCAAGCGCCAGCGCGCCTACGAGCGCCGGTACATATAGTGTAACGGCTTCCTTCGCAGGGAATGTGGATTACCTGCCGGCCTCCGACTCGGCGGCTATAACCATCACCCCAGGCTCAGTCGACCCGACCGTTTCGGTAAACAACAAGGTCTATGATGGATCGGCCGCCGCCACCATCGCCAGCCGCTCGCTTACCGGAGTGATTGGCCCGGATGCTGTCACTCTCACCGGCGGCACGGCTAAATTTGATGATAAGAATGTGGGTTCATCTAAATCCGTAACCGTTACAGGCCTCAGCCTTATCGGAGCCGACTCAGGCAATTACCAGCTTTCGTCCGGAAGTGCGACCACCACCGCCGATATAACGTCCCGTACGTTGAATGTTACTGCCACGGGTGTGAATAAAATATTTGATGGCACGACCAATGCGACCGTGAATCTTTCTGATGATCGCGTTAGCGGCGACGACGTCACTACGACTTATACATCCGCTTCGTTCCTTAATCCTAATGTCGGAGTGGGTAAAGACATCAATGTCAGTGGTATCGGCATCAGCGGGGGAGCGGATTCCGGAAACTATGATCTCGCCAATTCAACCGCAAGTACAACTGCTGACATCACTTTATCGGGTCAGTCCATCACTGTCACAACGGCTCCGCCCAGCTCGGCAACCACGGGTTCAACCTTCCCGGTTGCCGCTTCGGCTACATCCGGTTTATCTGTCGTTATAACAACCACCGGCTCATGTTCCGGAAGCGGTAGCGGAGCGGCAACCATTACCATGGCCGGCACGGTAGGCACATGCACAGTCCATTTCAACCAGACGGGCGACTCTAATTTCGGCGCCGCGGCGGAGGTGACGGAAAATGTATCGACCCTGGCTATCACCAGTCCCAACGATGCTGCCTTTACGGTTTCAACTGCTGGCACCTTCACCGTAACCACAAGCGGCACACCCACTCCTTCGATAAGTCTCAGTGGCACTTTGCCTGCCTGGCTGACCTTCACAGATAATTCCGACGGCACCGCAACCTTATCTGGTACACCCCCGTTGGGCAGCAGCGGCACATATTCATTCACCTTCACAGCCAGCAATAGCATCCCCTTGCAAGTCACGCAGAACTTCACGTTGACCGTCGCGGGCGGACCCGTGGTTCTGGAAGGTGGAATCAACTCTACACCTGATACAGGCAATGGCAGCATCAGTGAGTTCGAAATCGTCTCGGTCGGTATTACCCAACTGATCGTCAGGTTCAATCAGGATGTCCTGAATTTGCCCTCCACTGACCCCAACTATCTGGAAAGCGTCATCAACCCGGCCAACTATCTGCTCGTGCGTGATAATGGTGACGGCTTCCAGACCACTTCGTGTGGTGAGGGCGTGGCAGAAACCGATACGGCCATCACAGTCGACACGGTCACTTATGCCAATGGCGGCGGTGATGGTCCCTTCCTGGCCACTCTCCATATCAATAGCGGTTTGCCGTTACCTGACGGTAATTATCGCCTGTTCGTATGCGGCAGTACATCCATAACCAACCTCGCTGGTATTAAGCTGGCAGGGAATGGCACACTTGAAGGGACTGACTTTGTTCGCAACTTCACGGTGCAGCTGCCAGGAACTGGAGGAGGCGGCGCAGGTGGTGCAGGTGGAGCAAGCAGCAAAGGTAATAATAATAATGTAACTTCGAATTTTAACGGTCTCCTGATTCCGGTCACCGGATTTGCTCCCGACCAGTCGACCCAATTACCGGCCCAGCCCGAAGATTCCGCCTATTCCACCATCGACGGCCTGCGCATCGAGATCCCCGTCATCGGAGTGGACGTTCCGATCGTCGGCGTGCCATTCAATAACAACAACTGGGATCTGACCTGGCTTGGAGCAAATGCAGGCTACCTCGATGGTTCCTCTTACCCAACCTGGAGCGGTAACAGCGTCCTTACCGGTCATGACGTGGATGCCGCGGGTGCGCCCGGAGTATTTGCTTATATCAAGGACCTTCAGATTGGCGACAAGATCTATGTTCATCTCGACGGACAGGTTTTTGTTTACGAAGTCCGCGAAAATCAACAGGTATTACCGACCGATCTTGCGACCATCTTCAAGCATGAAGCCTACAGTTGGCTCACGCTTGTAACCTGCGAAGACTATAACAAGACCAGCAAGAGCTACGACCATCGCAGGTACGTACGAGCAGTGCTCATCAGCGTGATCCCGGAAAACCAGAAATAACCCGGAATAAAAAGCCCGCCCTCTTTGGAGGGCGGGCTTTTTGATTATCCAACCACACTCGAATTATACAAGCAAAATTCGCAATATCTATTTATTCGTGACCGTAACTTGCATCACGGCCGTATCCACGCGCTGATCGGTGCGGATCACCTGCAGCTGCACGGCATATAAACCGTTC
>CAZPCR010000265.1:0-4833 GCA_964585035.1 uncultured Anaerolineaceae bacterium | reverse complement strand
ATTTATTGTGGATATATTCTATCCGATTAATATAAAGCCGCGGATATCCCATCTTAATGGATCTCTCTCGCGGCTTGTATAAACAATAAAACGTATTTAATGCGTAAAATTATTAATCCTTGATCATAAAGTCGTTTCAGAAGGAGGTCAAGTGATTATCAGCTTAAATTAATATTATTAAGCTGGCCATCGTTTACTCTTGTATTAACGGTTTCCTGCCAAAATTTATCCGTGTCTCTGATGGAAGTGGGAAATGCCAAGCTTGGAAGGACTCTTTTTTGAAAGTCGCACATTTCATACTAACAGTCACCGATATTTGGCATGAATTGAGGGGCTCTTTCATAATAATGTCAGACAAATTTATTAATTGCTGAGTCGCAATCTGCACGTCGACAATCACAGAACTTTATACTCTTCGTGGTTTTTCGATTCTATACTTCCAAGGGTGTAATTATATTTTCAACTTTGAGAAAGCCCTAATCGCTAAACGCGAGGCTACCTGGAAATTGTGTACCTCTTGACAAATAGACGGTTATCTATATAATATCAAATCGAAGGTTATCGATATGACAAAAGTAGACGCCGTTCAATTCGCCAAAGCCATCGCCGACGAAACCCGCCAGAAGATCATGAGCATATGCTGCTGTTCCTGGCTGTCGGTTAATGAAATCGTTGCAAAAACAAATGTTTCACAACCTACAGTTTCACATCATCTTGCCATATTGCGTGAATCGGGCCTGGTCAATATACGTGAAGAAGGCAAGCAAACCTTTTATTCGCTAAATCAGGACCGAATGGTTGCCTGCTGCGGTCAATTGATGATCAAATTCGCTCCTGAATCGGAGACTACGGAAGCCCTACAACTGACGGTACGGAACTAAATTGTGGGATTCAATCCAAACTTGAATCCCACAGATTTTATCTTATTATATAGATAGATGTCTATTTGATGATTCACGAGGAGTGAACGATGATGACCGCCGAAAATGATAAATACAACAAACCAGCATTACACAATACCACATCCACCTTTAATGCCAAAAATTACTTGGATCATTTTTTAGCCCGTTGGGCAGTCAACCGCGAAGGACACAGGGTTGAACCGGGTTTATATGCACTTGGGAATCCGACACCTGATTCTCCGGTCTTCGTCTCTGCAAATTACACTCTCAGCTTCGACGCATTACGCTCTTCCTTGAAAAATATCGACAGCTTCATCCTGGTATTGGATACCAAGGGCATCAATGTATGGTGTGCGGCCGGGAAGGGCACCTTCGGCACAGACGAATTGGTCAACCAGATTCAGGCGGCGCGACTTCAAGAAGTTGTTAACCATCGCAATTTGATCCTGCCTCAGTTAGGAGCACCCGGCGTCTCCGGTTTCGAGGTCACGAAACGCACTCATTTCAAGGTGGAATACGGCCCCGTGCGCGCGCAGGATCTGCAGGAATATCTTAAGACACACACAGCCAAACCGGCTATGAGAACTGTGAAGTTCACTCTCATGGACCGCTTGACACTTATCCCGGTTGAGTTAATCTCTGTGCTTTTACCGCTATTAATTCTGGTGATGATCGGATGGAAAGGACCGGCAGCCGCCATCCTGGCAGGGACGGTACTTTTCCCGATCCTACTTCCCTGGATCCCCACACATAATTTCAGCACCAAGGGATTCATACTGGGCGCGGCTGTGGCTATGCCATTTGCAATCCTTGCTTTCATGAAAGATCCGGGCTCGGCTCTATGGTTGAGAAGCGCGTGGGCATTAGTTTTTATGCTCATCATACCGTCCATCACTGCCTACCTCGCGTTGAACTTCACCGGCGCGACTACATTCACATCGCGAACCGGTGTGCGCCAGGAAATGTTCGCATATATTCCAACCATGGTCTGGATGTTCGGCGTTGGTCTTCTTCTTAATATTGGGATCATTTTTGTTCACTAACCGGAGGCTATCATGTTCAACGCATACCAGACCAACACTCTTAAATACGACTCCTCTCTCTGTACCGGGTGCGGGATCTGCGTGGAAGTTTGTCCGCATGGTGCATTCGAGATGAGAGGCAAGCTTGCATATCTTGTAAACGCACAGGCCTGTATGGAATGCGGGGCGTGCCAATCGAATTGCCCTTTCAATGCAATTCATGTGGAAAGCGGTGTCGGCTGTGCTTCGGCAATAATCCGCGCCGCGCTGCTCGGAAAGGAAGAAGCTACTTGCAGCTGCGGATAAATATTACCCCGGTAAATAACGGGATGCGGAGTTGAAACTGCATCCCATTATTTTGAAAGAACACATAGACAAACGTCTATGTAAGGAAAGGAGGTGATAGCCATGTTAGACCTGAATATTCTCAACGTAAGCGACGACTGCTGCGAAAGCGGATGCTGCGGCGGCGGTTGCTGCTAAATTAATACCTACTTACACTTCGCCCCAGGCATTTAGCCTGGGGCGAAAGACTCCCCAAAAAAGATATGGTACAGTGCCTATGAAGTATCTCCTCAGCCATAACTTTTTGAGTCACTTCAACCAAAGGGTACCGGACAAACGGGAAATGAATTATTGTGATATTAATAACAAAATAAGGTTCATAAGGTAGAATGATTGCACATAATGAGGAGTCTCCCATGAAAATCGTGACCGATTGCGCAGCTGACATGTCCCAGGAAGAATTGAAAGAACTGGGCATCGAGGAAGCGCCTCTCTACATTCAATTTCCCGAAGGCGAAGTAAGCTCCAAGGAGATTACAGCCGATGCTTTCTACGACCGGCTGGAAGCCATGCAGCCGCACACTCCCACCACCGCCATGCCTTCCAGCGGTATCTTTACAGAGATGTATAACAAGATCGCAAAGATCGACAAAAACATCCTCTCCCTTCATATTTCGTCGGGACTTAGCGGTACCATCAATGCCGCCCGTGGAGCGGCAGAACAGATCAAAAGTCTTGCCAATGTGGATTTCTGGGACACCTTAACGCTTTCAGGCGGTGAACGGTTCCAGGTGATCGCAGCAGCATTAGCCGCAAGGGCCGGCTGGACAGTAAGCGCCATCCAGGAAAGACTGTCATCTATCCGTTCAAAAACCGAGGTCATTTATACCCTCGACACGCTCGATTACCTGGCACGCGGCGGCCGGATTGGCCGCGTTAAGGCCATGGCCGGAGCCTTCCTACATCTGAAGCCAATCATCCACGTGGATACCGACGGTAAATACAGTTCGATCTCTTCGACCCGTACGATCGGAAAATCCATGACTGCCATGGCTGACTACTTACATAACAAATATGCCAATTCCCCCATGTGGGTGACAGTTCTGCATGGCAGGTTTGCCGACAAAGCCGAAGAACTGACCGAAGAATTAAAGGAAAAGTTAAACATTGCCAAATTGGAAATGATGCGCATCTCCCCCATACTTGGAGTTCACACTGGTCCGGCTGTTGTCGGCGCGGCAGTGGTTCCTGCAGAAGTTATGCAGGATCTCTGGTAAAAACAATTCCTGGCATTAGTAAGACCGACATCATCTCGACTAATACAACTTACATCCTAAATTTACGAAAACCAAGAACGCCCAGATATCTGGGCGTTCTTTCAAAGTGTGATTACCTTATCTGCTTTGGCCTGTGCTTCGATAATATCCGGCATGCCCCCGATTATTCCTACACGCACCTTTTCAGTCAGTCCAAAGTAGGTGAGGCATGTCGAGCAAATAATCAGGCGAACACCCTTTTTCTCTATCTCAGTGAATCTCTCCAGGAGCGGCGAACCTTCAACCGTCAGCTTTACACCATCAGTATAGAAGCAGATGGCATCTGGTAATGATTCATTTTCCAGAAGGAGCGCCAAGTAGATATTAAGAAGTTTTTGCTGTAGGGTCGCGTCGGCTGAGCCCATTCCTTCCCTGGTCATCAAAATGACGGTATTGGAAAAAGGCGATTCTTTAGTCATGACATTCCTTGTCCGTTTGTATAGGTGGTTATTATTTTAGTGCTATATTGTCCAAAAGTTTTCATGGACGGCGCGTGCTTCTTTATCTAATTCGGGAGCGGGTCCCAAGACTTCGATAGGTCGCTGTATATGAGCAAAGACTTCCCGGCAGGGGAGTAGCAGGTGCTCAGTCGATGGCCCGATTATGGCATAAAGGTCAACTTCGCTGAGGGCATAAACCACTCTCCCGATTTGACTCCAATGGATCGCTCCGGCGCACATTGCACAGGGTTCTGTACTCGTGTAAAGGGTATGGCGTGTAAGTTGGTTTGGTGAATACTGTTGAGTGGCCACTCGCACGAGGTTGGTTTCCGCGTGACCAGTGACATCGTGCGCTGTCACAACGGTATTTTCCACATGCAGGAGAACGCGATCGTGCTCATCCACCAGGACTGCTCCAAAAGGATGATTGCCGTGTTCACGAGACTGCCGCGCAACGGATATGGCAGATCGCAGGTGTTCAATATCGATATTGTTCATGCTATGACCTCATACCCACACGGAGGGTGTCAGACAAACTCTTTTCTTGTGAAAAAAATTGGCAGCCCGGCCAAAATGAGAAGTGCCGTATTAAAAGCGGCATTGAAATACACACTGTAGAATAAAGAAATCGATGTATCGAGAACAAACCAGACTAGTAGACCGAGGCTCAGACAATTCCATGCCCATTTTTCTTTATTACGAAAAGGGAAGTAAGAGATAAAAGTTAAAAAAACTCCCCAGCCTGCGATAGTTGCTCCCCAGACTCCATAGATCCAGTGTTGAAAACCAAGTATGGTCATTAAAGATTGCTCCCTGCCCCAGAAAGCAGGGTCGATCTGCCGGTTGAACAAGTCAAAGAGCTGTGATC
>CAZPCR010000264.1:0-4835 GCA_964585035.1 uncultured Anaerolineaceae bacterium | reverse complement strand
CCGTGGCCGGCGCGTTTTCGGGCGACCGTCGCGATCGCGGTCCCGGGGCAGAGTCTTCAATCGGCAGAAGGGGATTGTCGGGGGGAGATCATCCCTGAGGAACGCGGCACAGGCGGCTTCGGATATGACCCAATTTTCTTTATTCCTGAGTTGGGCCGTACAATGGCAGAGCTGGATATGGAAGAAAAAAATCGCTTGAGCCATCGGGCCAGGGCCATAATGAACGCCCGGCCTTTTTTGGAAAAGTTGGATTAGCGAAAAACGAGCCCTCCTGGAAATCCATCGATGGAGTAGGCTGCCCGAATTTTTTTGCGGTGCCACTGACTTCAATTAGAAAATTTGTGCTATAATTTAAAAAGTTCGTACTCACAGCCCTGGCATGTAGTATCCGGAAAATGGATATGTGCAGGGCGTACGCCCTGCACATATCCTTTTTCCGGAATTCTCTAGTCCCAGGCTGAAAGTCGAAGGTCCCGTGCAGCAGGGCGTGGGACGTAAGTGTAGGTATATAAATTTAAACATGCCACCCATTATCCGCGCCTCTGAGATCGGCTCCTACCTTTATTGCCGCCGCGCTTGGTGGTATCGCAAACAAGGAATGGAATCGGAAAACCAGTCTGAAATGGCGACGGGCACCGAGCTTCATCGCCAACACGGTCGCAAGGTCATTGCGGCGGGTCTGCTCCGCACCATGGGCTTGATCCTTTTACTCGCAGCGTTTGTCCTGCTGGTCGTCGTCTTTACCTCTTCACTTTTGAAATAAGGGAGTGCCATGTCCGCTTTGGATCGAATTGCCCATTTTCAAAATCGTCGGGATGAAGTACCCAATCAGACACGAGCGCGTGACCTCGCCTCGAAGAAAGATCGCGCCGGTATCCGTGAAATCGCCGAAAATCTATGGAACAAGGATAAGGGTATCCAGGCGGACTGCATCAAAGTCCTTTACGAGATCGGCTACATAGATCCGGCTTTGATTACCTATTATGTTGAAGATTTCATCAATTTACTTAAAAGTAGGAACAATCGCCTCGTATGGGGCGGGATGATTGCTCTTGGTACGGTGGCGGAACTCAAGGCAGAAGTGATCTTCGCACATCTGGCCGAAATTGAAAAAGTAATGGACACAGGTTCTGTCATAACCGTCGATAATGGCGTGCGTACTTTGGCTCTGGCTGCTTCAAAAGGCGGTAAATATAACAAAGCGATCTTCCCTTATTTACTTGATCATCTGAAGACCTGTCGTCCTAAGGATGTCCCTCAGCATGCTGAGAAGACTTTGCCTGCAGTCATAAATTTGTCTGGCAAAAAAGAATTCGTCGCAGTTCTCGAGAAGAGGCTGGAAGATTTATCCGGCTCGGGTCTTTCCCGCGTGAAGAAAGTTATCAAAGAAACCACTAATCGCTAACTTACAACTTTTCACATTCAACTCCCCAATCATGCTCTACATCGTTTTTATCCTCTTGTTCCTTGCGGTAATCTTTCTCTGGCAATCCAACCGCCAGCGAAGTCAGGCCGGTTTGCCCGGCGGCCGCGTGATCTATACCGATACGCGCGCTTGGGGCAAGCTCGAGCAGCCCCTGATGGATCATGAGTTGGGACTCACCGGCAAACCTGATTATCTTGTCGAACGCGATGGGGTGATCATACCCGTTGAGGTCAAATCGGGGCGTACGCCTGCTGCGCCTTATGATTCGCACATTTTTCAAGTCGCTGCCTACTGCCTGTTGGTGGAAAAGACCTATGGCAAACGCCCGCCTTATGGGATCATCCATTATCCGAACCGCGACTTCGCCGTGGATTACACAGCACAACTTGAGTCTTCCCTCCTTGACCAATTGGCCGATATTAAGCGCGATGAGATCCGCAGTAATGTGCCGCGCTCCCATGAGGACCCGGCGCGCTGCCGCAAGTGCGGTTTTAGAAAGCTATGTGACCAAAGCCTGGCTTGACCTGGAGAGAATTTAGCAGGTAAGACACCCCTCCGGGGGTCGGTTGTCTTCCTTTCTATTCACTACCCCCTACTCTCTATTCTTTCCCTTTTCACGTATAATATTTCGATATGCCCAACGCCTTCGTGCCTGAACGCCCCGTAGTTGTCGCTTATCAGAAGATGCCGGAGGCCTTTGCCGAAGTGGACTTGATCGGCAAATTCCTTAAAGAGAAGGGATACGACGCACCACAAGGCTCCATCAATGATGAAGGCCTTCGGAAGCGTGTAAAAAACGGCGACTTCGATATGCTGATCGCGGTCGGCGGCGATGGGACGATGCTGCGGGCCGGCCATTTATGCGCTCCGTACGGCGTTCCAATTTTAGGCATCAAGTTGGGGCGCCTAGGGTTTCTCATCCAGGTCGAGAGTAATGAATGGCGCGAAATGCTGGAACGACTCTTCAAAGGCGAGGCATGGATCGAAAACCGTACGATGTTATCTGCCGAGCACGCCCGTGCGGATGAGACGCTGGCCCGGTGGCAGGCCCTGAATGAAGTTGTTGTCGGCCGCGGTATGACCTTGCGGCCTGTCCGGCTGGAGGCGCATGTGGATAGCCGCCTGCTGACGACATTTGTCTGCGACGGTCTGATCGCCGCCACCGCCACCGGTTCCACGGCTTATGCACTTGCAGCCGGGGGCCCGATCCTGCCGCCTGATCTGCGCAACATCCTGCTTGTCCCGATCGCCGCGCATTTGTCGATGGATCGCGCTGTAGTACTGGCCGAGGGCTCATCGGTCAGCTTTATTGTGAAGAGTGATAACACGGTCATCAGCGTGGATGGCCAGCCATCCTCCCCGCTCGAAGAAGATGACCACGTGGATGTTCGGGTTGCCGATTTTGCCGTAAAATTTGTGCGCTTCGGGGACCCTGGTTATTTCTATCGAAACCTGAATGCTCATATGAACCAACCCCATTTGTAGGATGGATACTTGTGACCCAACCCGATACCCTGTATTGTTACGTCCACCCCAACCGCCCCACCACCCTGCGCTGCAATCGCTGTGAGCGTCCCATTTGTGCGCAATGCGCCATCCTCACCCCCACCGGATACCGCTGCAAAGAGTGCGTGCGTTCGCAGCAAAAAATATTCGACACCGCTGTGTGGTCCGATTACGTTATCGCATTCGTTGTCGGAGCGATAGGATCAGGGATCGCCAGCGTGCTTGTTTTGCTTCTAAGCAATATTTTCTTTGGTTTGCTCATCCTGTTTCTGGCGCCGGGCGCAGGGGCAGTCATCGGCAACCTGGTCCTGCGCTTTATTGCGCATCGCAGGTCGCGCACCCTCTTTCTGACCGCCGCGATTGCAATGGTCGTGGGCGCACTGCCGGTCTTAATCCTGTTCAGTCTTCCCGCTTTGCTTGGCCTTCTTTCCGGAGGTTTTCAGGGTTTGGTGGGTCTCCTGCCGGCTATATGGGAAGTCGTTTATCTCTTCATGGCCGTCCCGGCCGCCTATACCCAGATTTCCGGTATTCGCATTGGCGGATAAATGCTGACTGAATTACACATCCAGAACTTCGCGATCATCGACAAGCTCGACCTCAAGCTGGGGCCCGGTCTCATCATCCTGACCGGCGAAACGGGTGCAGGAAAGTCGATTATTCTCGATGCGGTCGAGATGCTTGTAGGCGGCCGCGCCGATGCGACCGTGGTCAGAGCCGAATCTGATGCGGCAGTGGTTGAAGGGGTGTTCAAGCTCGAAAGCCACGCAAAAGTAGCCGTGAACGACATCTTGAAACGCGAAGAGCTTTTGGACGATCCCAACTACGTGACACTGGCGCGCGAAGTCCGCCGTGAAGGACGCAATATCGCCCGTGTCAATGGCCGCACGGTCGGCGTGTCACTTCTCAAGGAAATCGGCGCATCCCTTGTGGATATTCACGGCCAATCGGAGCATCTCTCCCTGCTCGACCCGCGCGCTCACCTGGGTTTGCTTGATCGGTACGCCGAAGTTTCAAAGCCGCTTGCCGAATACCGCCAGACTTGGCAAAAGCTGTCGGATGTGCGCCGCGAATTGAATGAGATCCGCCAGGCGCAGGCCGATGCCGACCGACGTGTGGAGATTTTGACCTTTCAGGCCGATGAGATCGAGGCTGCCAAGCTTAAGCCCGGTGAAGACGAAGAACTGCGTAAAGAACGCGATCGTTTGGCGAACGCCGAATCGCTCGCACAATACGCCCAGCAGGCACTTTCCGTTTTGGATGAAGGCTCACCCGAATCGCCGGCCGCCAGCGACCTGGTGGGGCAAGCCGCCCGCGCCCTGCTGGGACTCGCTAAAATCGACGGCGCCCAGGCCGAGCTTGCGGATGAAGCTGCTACGCTGGAGGATACGCTTGCAGACGTGGTTCACAGCCTGCGCGATTATCTCGAAGCGATTGAATACAATCCCCGGCGGTTGGATGAAGCCGAAGAACGTTTGAATTTGATTCATAACCTGGTACGCAAGTACGGTGGAAGCATTCCGGCCGTGATCGCCTTTGGCGCAGAATCACGTAAGCAGTTGGAAAATATTTCAAACGCCGGCGAACGGATCGCGGTCCTCGAAACTGGTGAGACCAATTTGCTCCAGGTCTTATCGAAACAAGGCCACGCCCTGTCTGCCAGGCGCAAGACGGCCGCAGAGAAATTGGGCAAAGGCATCGAGACCGAGCTTGACGATCTTAAGATGGCCGCTGCCCGGTTCGGCGTCGAATTCCGGATCAAACCCGACCCGAACGGTGTGCCGCTTGAGGACGGTACGCGCGTGGCTTTCGATCAATCCGGATTCGACCGGGTGGAATTTCTGGTCGCGCCCAACCCCGGCGAAGGACTCAAACCGCTGGCCCGCATTGCCTCGGGGGGTGAAAC